>JBEKAD010000132.1:0-10449 GCA_050018435.1 Terriglobia bacterium | reverse complement strand
GCCTCCTGCCTGGAGATGAGAAGATTATACGGCAGATTGACCTGCACTGCTTGATTATGTTGTCCTCCCGTGCTACCGGTCGAGCGCGCCATTGCAATACCGTGATTTCTTGTTTTCTTGCAAGGATTTTTGGAGGTACAGCTTTTCACTTTTGCCCTTTGCCATTTGCCCTTTGCCATTTGCCCTTTGCCTTTTGATTTTCTTTTGCGGCTCCGCCGCACGGCACACTCGACTTTGAGTGTTGCGTTTTAACTTTCATTGGCGGCTCCTCCGCGCTGCAACACCGGGGCCCGCATCTGCCCGTTAGATGCACTTTCTGCCAAACGCTGTTGCCTTCCCGCTCGAATCATGGGACGCTGTGGAGCCTTTGGGTCAGGCCGCCCGGAGCCGACACCAATTTTCTTATGAACTCCCCCGCGCCAACTCGCATTCGTTGGGTACTGGTTGCCTGGGTGGCTTTCATGGGAGCAATCAGTTTTCTTGACCGCGTCAACATCTCCATTGCCGGGCATTCCATCTCCCAGGATTTTCACCTCACCGACGTGCAGCTCGGCAAGGTCTTCAGCGCCTTTTTTATCGGCTATGGACTCTTTCAGATCGCCGGCGGCTGGGCGGTTGACCGCCTGGGACCGCGCCGCGTGCTGGCCTTGGGCGCCGCGTGGTGGGCGGCGTTCACTGCCCTTACGGCCAGCTTTCCCGCCGGCCTCGCGCAGGCATTCCTGATCATCTGGTCGGTGCGGTTCTTCCTGGGCATGGGTGAATCGGTCATGTACCCCAGTTCGAACCGCTGGGTGGCCAACTGGATACCTACCGCCGAGCGCGGCCTCGCCAATGGCCTGATCTTCGCTGGCGTGGGCGCGGGCTCGGCCTTCACGCCTCCCATCATCCGCTACGTCATGGTTCACCTGGGTTGGCGTTCCGCCTTCTGGGTGTGCGCCGTGCTCGGACTCGCGGCCGGCACGGCATGGTACTGGATGGCGCGCGACCATCCTGACCAGCACTCCTGGTTGAATGACGCCGAAAGAAAACGGATTCACCAGGGCATCCCGCAGGCTGACCCCCTCGACGCGCCCAAACTCTCGTGGGGCACCATGCTCGGGAGCAAGGACGTTTGGGCCCTCACCCTCAGCTATTTTTGCTATGGATACACGCCGGCGATTTTCTTCACTTGGTTCTTTATTTACCTCACCCGGGTGCGCGGCCTGAACCTTCAATCCGCCAGCTATTACGGCATGTTGCCTTTCATCGCCATGTCTCTGGGATCGGCGGCGGGCGGCTGGATTGCTGACGCCGTGTGCCGGCGATTCGGCCGTTGGTGGGGACGCTGCGGCGTGGCGGCCTTCGGCATGGTGGGGGCCGGCCTCTTTATGGCCGCCGGTTCGCAAGTCTCCACCGCCGCCGCAGCCAGCGCGATCCTGGCGGTGGGCGCCGGGTCGCTTTATATCGCGCAAAGCTCTTACTTCGCGCTCTCTGCGGACTTCGGAAAGGGCTCCGCCGGCTCCCTTTCCGGCTTCATGAATATGGGCGCCCAAGCGGGCAGCGCCCTCACCGCCATCACCACACCCGCCATCGCCGCACATTATGGTTGGACTGCTTCCTTCCTAACCTCTGCCGGCTTCTGCGTAATCGGCGGCGCCCTGTGGCTGCTCATCAACCCTAATTGTTCCCTGACCCCGAGTGAACCTCGACCGTAGCTCCGGGACTCGGGATTCGGGAGAAGACCAAATGCGTGTGGTGCATAATTCAGAATTCATAATATGGCTACAAAACTTGGCCTAATGACAAAGACAGAATATCATGATTGGAGGTCTAACGTGGGGCGAGACAAGCGTTACACCCCGACGCATCGGGGCGACCCTTCCTTAAGTAAGGATTCGCGAATATCAAGGAAAGGGGGCCGCGCTACCCTTCGCCTGGCATGAATTCACGGAATACCCGCATCGGGTCGGAGGAGCTTCTGGATATCGGCGTAAGGCAGAAAGAGGTTGATGGGCCCTGCGGCGTGCCAGGCGATTTCGTCGGCGTCGAAATAAAAAGTCAGGCCGTCGGCGCCAATGGAGAAATTCTCGTTCATTTGGAACTGGTCGTTTGGGAAGTGAAAGTTGGCTTCTTTCAAACTCTCCTGGGGGCTAAGGCCTTCCAATTCCCGGAAGCGGCGCTCGCCTATGGCGTTCAACGGGGCGGCGTATCCCTCTTTAAAGATATCGGTCAGACGTATGGGCTTGCCCGTGGCGGGACGAAAGTTGGCGTAAGCTATGCCCTCATGGCCATGCGCACCGCCGTAATAACCGACACCCAGGCACGACAAGCTCAGGACCCGCGCGGACTGGTATTCAATCTTCAACGTGCTAGTGTCATACCAGGGAGGGGAGTCAGCAGGCTCTGATACTTCCTGACGTATTTTCCATTCCCGGTTCACCCACCATTCGAGCATCTCTTGCGGGGTCTTGGCTACCTTGCCGTGGTCCATCCGCAAAACCCAATCCGCGAGCGCCGCGGTGAGCTTGGCGGCAGCCTGCGCGTTCTCAGCAGAAACAACTTTCAAGTAGTTGATGCTGGCAGTCATGCAGGGGCCGTTCTGACACTGCCCCGCAGCCTTCGAGAAGCTTATCTCTTCAAGGCGAAGCGGACCAATTCGAAACGGCGGCGAGGGCGCCTGCTGCGCCCGCGCCGCAGCCCATGGCAAACCGAGAAGGAGCAGCATAGTAAAAGTATATTTTTTCATTTTTCCCTCGATCGTCGCATCCGGAGCAAGCCGTCCACGCGTGCCGAACCTGCGACCACGCCAGTGTAGCACCCAGGGCCCAGCCGCAAAAGCCAAGCGTAGCGGAGACCGCCGTCCCTGCGGCTGCGAAGCTTTGGAGTGCGATCCGTCGGCTGACGGATCGCACTCCAAAACTCGGCATGCCCGCATAGGAGGCAGTGGCACACTATGAGCCGCTGAGTAATGGCTCTATTTGATGTTGGAGCGGCGAGTTCACCTCGCCAATTAGCGGCGTAGCGGCGGGTTTATCCCGCCACTTGGCGGCGTAAAGCCGCCTCTACATCAAAATGACCCGCCAGCTGCCTCTCGCTCCACATAGACATCCGGTTTTTCCGGTGCTACTCTGACACCCGCAAAAATCTCTTCATAGCAAGGAGGTCATAAAATGAGGAATAAATCGGGCAAGTCCAACGCGGGGGAAGGCCGCAGCGGCCTGAATCGCCGCGAATTCTTGGCGGGCGCCGGTAGCGCGGCCATGGCATTCAGCATCATGAAGCCGGGACTGGTTCGCGGGTCACAAGTGAGCTCCAAGATTTCCCTGGGCTCGATTGGCTGCGGCGGCCGGGGCACGTGGATCGCCAATCTCTTGCAAAAGCACGGAGGATACGAAATCACCGCCGCCGCGGATTATTTTGCGGACCGGGTGAACCCCTTTGGCGACAAGTACAACGTGCCGGCGGCCCGGCGCTTCACGGGCCTGAAGGGTTTCCAAAGATTGCTGGAAGCAAAGGTGGACGCGGTGGCCATCGAGAGCCCTCCTTACTTTCACGCCGAGCACGCCGCCGCAGCGGTCGAGGCGGGCGCCCACGTGTACCTGGCCAAGCCCATGGCGGTGGACGTTCCCGGCTGCCGCAGCATCGAGGCGAGCGCCAAGAAAGCCGAGGAGAAGAAGCTCGCCTACCTGATCGATTTCCAGACGCGCACCGATCCCTTTTACCAGGAAGCCATCCGGCGCGTGCAGAAGGAAGGCAACATTGGCCGCATCATCAGTGGCGAGGCGTCGTACGTCGCCGGCTCTCCCTGGCCGAAAATGATTCCGGACCTGGCAGTGAATTCCCAGGATCCCGAACGCCGCCTGCGCGCCTGGGGAGTGAGCCGGGCGCTCTCCGGCGACATCATCACCGAGCAGAACATCCACGCCATTGACGTCATGACCTGGGTCCTTGACCAGCATCCGGTGAAAGCGCTGGGGACGGGCGGACTCAAGTCCCGCACCGTCGGCGACGTGTGGGACCACTTCTCGGTGATCTTCTGGTTCCCCGAAGACGTGCTCGTCACTTTCTACTCCAAGCAGTATGGTGAGGGCATTGGCGATATCGCCTGCCAGATGTACGGAACGGAAGGCACCATTGACACACATTACGGCGGCGATGTCAGCATCAAAGGCAAGGTGAATTACGCGGGAGGACGGGACGGGTCGCTGTTCAGCGCCGGTGCTATCCGCAATATCGCGACCTTCTACGACCAAGTCACATCCGGGAAGCTCGATTATTCCACCGTGGCGCCCTCGGTGCGAAGCAACCTCACCACCATCCTCGGCCGTACCGCCGCCTACAAGCTCGCGGAGTTCACCTGGGATGAGTTGATGCGGTCGGAAGAACGCCTCGACCCACATTTGGTAGGGTTGAAGGAATAGGCAAGAGGGTAAACTGCGTCTGTCTCTACAGTATCCGCTATCTGATTATTTCTGGTGAACTCCTACAATCCACCGTATTGTAGGTGTCACGCCTGGTTACTAAGAGAGTTTACAGCAGCACTTCTATGCCCTCGGCCAGTGCCACTTTCTTGAGGTCATCGTCGGTTGTCGCGAGAGGCAGATGTTTGCGAAGGGCCAGTTCGAGGTAGGCGGCGTCATAGGCCGGCAGATTCCACCCCCGTGCCCGCGATTCCAAGCGGACGTTTGCCCACAAATCGCCCGGCTCAACACGGATCGGAAGAGCCATTAAACGCTCCAAGTACTCTTTGATCTGTTCTTCGGTGATTCTTTTGCGTCTGTTGAACGACACGAAAAGGGTGTTGGCGATTTCGAAGGGCCAGACCTCCGGCACCACGGCATCGCGCACGGTGAGCGTCGATAGGATGCGGCGGCTGTAAGGTGTGTTCTCCGTGGGGTCGCCGGGAAAACACCAGGAAATGGCCACCGACGCATCAAGTACAAACGCGTCCATCAGAAGCGGTGCCCCTCATGCATCAGCTTGCGTGTAATGGGTTCGGCGAGGCTGAGCCGGTATTTGTCCCCGAAGTCCTGCATGCGGCGGATCGCCTCCCCGCGTGACGATTCGCTCGAAGCCCGAAAGGCTTCCAAGCGACTGCGCAGGGTTTCCAGTCCCACGTCCACAACTTCTCCTGCATGCTCGATTATACCCGCTTGAATGGCTTGGTCGATCACTTGCGTATGTTCCGGTTTGATTTCGATGGTCATCGAATTACTCATGAGGCTTCTCACGGCGGGATCCCGAAATCGCCCGCTCATATCAGTCTAGAGGCTCCGTGCGGCCCTGTCAAACGCGCCGCAGGGCAAAGACCACTGGGCTTTTCAACACGAGTCTGGAAGCGTGGTGGGTTAGTTCCACCTACCGACTTCTGCCTTCCTTTCTCCTCACGCCGTCAACGAAACCTCCAGCGGCTTCTCCGGGGTCACCGCGATCTCGCGCTCCAACGTCACCACTCGCCGCTGCGACTCTTGCTTCAAAGTAGCCTTCAGCGCATTCCTCCCCCACCGCGCCGAAACTTTCTTAAACTGGCCCTTTCCGACGCCATTCACGGCCAAGCGCTCGACGGCGATCGAGCCCTCGGCCACCTGGACTTCCGCGCGCTGTCCTTGCGGTTTGAGCGCGTGCGTGAAGCTGCCCCATCCTGACGGGACCGACCAGAAGCAGCGGAAGGCCTGGCGGCGCGTGCGCGGCATCAGGGTGAGTTCGCGGGCGGGAGCGGAATAGCGGAAGCCGCTCCAGGCGACGAAACAGCCCCAACTCGCCAAGGCGCGCGCGTAGTGATGCCCGCACTCGGGCTCGTTCCAGGGATTGCGCCGCTCGCCGTCAAAGCGCCGGCGCGCGCTTTCTAAGACGTTAAGCGCCTCCGTCGTCATCCCCTCGAACGCCAGCGACGCCGCAAGCTGGTACTCCAATCCTGTCCAAATCTCACCGAAATAAGGGAAGGGAATTTCCGGACGTTTGCCCAGGGGATACGTGGCCACCACTAGTCCGCCTTCATCGTTCAGGGCGTAGGTGCGCTGAAGATCGACATGCTCGCTCAGGTTCGGCCGGTAGTTGTGCTTATAAACCGACTTCAGCGCGGCGCGCACATGCGCTTCATCCAACAGATATCCGAGGCCCGCCACATGCGCCTGGCATTGGCCCAGCAACTGATCCGCCAAGCAGGCGTCGCCCATCTGGTAATCGGGCTCGAGCGTGTTCGCGGCCCCCGAGCCACCGCGCAAGCCGGGGGCGATTTGGTCTGCCGGCCGCCCCTCAACCTTCTGAATGTAGTACTCGCCGTTAAAGAGATTCTGGTCGAACCAGCGGCTGCCGTTCACAAAGACCCGGTGGTACTCCGCTGCCGAGTCCTGGTCGCCGAGGGCGCGCGCCATCTCCTCGCCCGCGCGCAAGGCTCCCAGGTAGTAGATCCCACAGAGAGGATTGGGGCCGTAGAACTCCACGTCGTAAGTGTTGTGCTGTACGCCCTCGGCTACCCCGTCGCGGTTGCTGTCCCAGCCGTTTTCCACCCAGGCGAATTCCAAAGCTCGTTTGGCGTTGGGCCACAACCGTCGCAGCCAGTCCGTGTCGCCGCAGAGTCTCCATTCGCGGTAAAGCTTGATGAGGCAGCCCATCTGGCCATCGGCCGCGGCCCGCTGCCAAATCTGCTTGCCGTCGGGCAGATAGGAGCGGAAACCCATCAGGCCGTTGGCATCGGTGTTGCGCAGGAATTCCGACTCGCGCAACGAGTGCGCCAGCGTGGGAAAGAGCTGCGCCGTGGCCTGCTCGTAATTCCAAACGTGCGTGCAGTTGCCGTGGCAGCAGCCCCGATGGTCATTACAGCCTTCGAATCCATGAAACTCGCCGTCCCCGGTGCGGAAGCAGGTGTTCACGCGCAAGGTGGAAAGCGTGCTGGTGGCCGCATCCAGCAGCGCCGGCGGCAGCGTGGACGACTCGATGGCCTGGGCGAATGCGCGCGTGCGTGCTTCGAGCTGGGGAAGCTGAGCGGCGGCTTGCCGGCTGACATCCCAGGCATCCGCAAAGCGCTCAGTATAGGCGTTGCCCACAATGGTGGTGTTGGGCACGCCTTCCGGGGCCGACCAGCCGCAGCGCTCCGGTGTGCGATTGGGAAAATGCCAAGCGAGCAGGAAGGTGACCGCTGCCTCGCGCCGCGCGGGAATGGTTTGCGTCACCGCCAAGGAGCCCACGGGGGTGGCGGCCAAAGAGGTCGAGTCCAGCGCGCCATCGGCGCTGAAGTCGTCCCAAAAAGTCAGCACTCCATTCCACCATTGCGCCCGCTTCCACCCGCGCAGATAGGAGACGCTGCCCTCTGGCGCTCCCACGGCGCACAACGCGAACGTGCCTTTCAAAGGATTGGAGGTCGGCAGGAAGGGGTTGTCCATGTACAAGCCACTCAGGCCCGGGATCTCGCGGAAAGCCGCCTGCCTGCCCTCGTTGCCCACAGGGTTTTCGATGCTCCACGCGATGCCAACCCGGGCGGGGACGTTGTTGGCATTGCGAATCGTGTAGCGGAGAATCGCTACGGGCCACCCGGAGGCGTCGACGTCCAGGGGCACGAGCGGATTGAAAGCTTCCAGGTCAACTTCCACCGGCAACTGAGGGTCGCCAAACGCGATGCGCGCGAAAGGGTACGCGCCCGTAAAGGTGGCGTCGGCAAGACGCGGCAGGCCCGGAGCGTTATCAGAGCCCAGGCCGCTCGAGTTCCTTTCGTACGGCGGCTGGAAGCGCGATTCCAGCACGCACGCCACGGCTTCGTGCTCTCCCACCTTCGCCCAAATGGCCGGAAAGGCGTAACTCAACTCGTTTCCCTTGTCGGGCCGGTTGAAGATTTCCCAATCGCGGAGTTGCCCGCGGCCACCCAGTGAGACCGTGCCGGTTCCGATGCCTCCCAGCGGAAACGCAATCATCTTCAGGTTCCGCCCCATAAAGGTGCGGGGAAAGTCGATGGGAGCGAGCGGCACAGGAGCGAGCGGCCGGGAAGATGATTTTTCCGCGGCGCCTCCGCCAGCGCTTCCGACGCCCGTCTTGTTGCTTTGTCCGGCGAACGATGGCGTCCCGAGCGTCGATGCCAGCGCGCCTCCGGCGGCGACTTCTCTTAGAAAATCCCGGCGAGCGAATTTCCTGCCTTTGCGTTTTTCGGCCATGCTATCTCCCGCGTTCCTTTAGCTTTCGCACCATCGTGCTGAGCCTGGATTCTCGCTCAGCAATAAACCATGTCAAGGGAAAAGGGAAGTGGGGCAGTTTGGTGTAGAATGCACGCCCCAAGGAGGTTTTCCGTTCATGCGCCATCGGTTGAACCGCCGCAGGTTTCTGAAGCAAAGCGCCTCGACGTTGCTCGCCGCCTCGGCTTGGCCGGGGCCGATTCTCACCGCTAATCCGCCGGCTTCCAATCCCGACCGTGAGTGGCGCGTTTACGGCGGCAATCGGGCCGGGACGCGCTACTCACCGCTCGACCAGATCAACCGCGCCAACGTGCATCAACTCCAGGTTGCCTGGACGTATCACACCGGCGACAGCCGCCTCAAGCCCTCCACTACCATCGAGTGCAATCCCCTGGTCGTGCATGGCGTCATGTACCTCACCACCGCGCAACTGAAGCTCTGCGCGCTGGAGGCGGACACGGGCAAACTCCTTTGGCAATACGATCCGTTCGAAGGCCTGGAGGAGGACAAGCCGCGCGGAGTGAATCGTGGAGTGGCGTACTGGGAAGACGGCAACGGCCAGCGTATCTTTTTTGTCGCGCGCGCCCGCCTGTGGGGGCTGGACGTCAAGACCGGCAAGCTCCTTCGCGATTTCGGCCAGAGCGGCAGCGTGGATTTGAAACACGGCTTGGGCCGCGACATCCGCGACTTGACTTACGACGTCACCTCGCCCGGCATCATCTACAAGAACCTGATCATTCTGGGATCGATGTGCGGCGAAGGCCCGGAACCCGCCGCGCCCGGCCACATTCGCGCCTTCGACGTGCGCACCGGCGTGATGGTCTGGATCTTTCACACCCTTCCCCGCCCCGGAGAATTCGGCAACGACGTGTGGCAAGGCGATTCCTGGCGCACTACGGGCGGCGCCAACGATGGGGGTGGAATGACGCTGGATGAAAAACGCGGCTGGGTCTTCGTTTCCACGGGTTCCGCGGCGTTCGATTTCTACGGCGGCCAGCGCCTGGGCACTGACCTCTTTGCCAATTGTGTGATTGCCCTGGATGCCGCCACCGGTAAGCGCATTTGGCACTACCAGGTGGTACACCACGATTTGTGGGACCGGGACCTTCCCTGCCCACCTTCCCTGGTGTCGCTCAAGATAGGCGGCAAGCAGGTGGATGCTGCCGTGCAGCCCACCAAGTTCGGCCAGCTTTTCGTCCTCGACCGCGAAACCGGTACACCCCTGTTCCCGATTGAAGAGCGGCCCGTACCGCCCTCGGATGTTCCCGGCGAAAAAGCTTGGCCCACGCAGCCGCAGGTGCTCAAGCCGCCGCCCTACACACGCCAAGTGTTCACGGAAGACGACCTCACGAATATCTCGCCGGAAGCGCACGCGTACGTTCTGGAAACCTTCAAGAAATCGCGCAGCGGCGCTTGGTGCCCCCCCAGCTTGCAGGGAACCATCATCTTCCCCGGATTCGACGGCGGCTCGAATTGGGGCGGCGGTTCGTTCGATCCCACGACGGGGTGGTATTACATCAACTCCCACGATGAACCGTGGATCATGACCCTGGTACCCGCCCCGGAAGGCGCCGGCTATCCTTACTCGCACACCGGCTACAATCACTTTGTGGACCAGGAAGGGTATGCGGCCATCAAGCCCCCCTGGGGACAGCTTACCGCCTTCGATTTGAACCGGGGAGAGATCGCATGGCAGGTGGTGCTGGGCAAGTTCAAAGAATTAACCGCGCGCGGCATCCCGCGCACCGGCACGCAGAACATCGGCGGGTCCATCGTCACGGCCGGAGGGATCGTCTTTATCGGTTCAACCCAGGATGAAATGTTCCGCGCGTTCGATAAGACCAACGGCAAACTTCTGTGGGAAGCGCAACTCCCCGCCGGCGGCTACGCGACCCCTTGCACTTACGAGGCTGGGGGCAAGCAGTACGTGGTCATCGCGGCGGGAGGCGGCGGCAAGCCGCGCACGCGCTCCGGCGATGCCTATGTGGCGTTTGGGTTGCCATGAACAATTTTCGCCGCTGGTGCGGGCAAGCGTCGCAATTTGAAACGGACGGGCCTCAGCCTCGGCCCCCGAAGGGGAACAAGATCATTAGTCCGTCAACTGACGGATGAAACCTACGGAAAGGAAACCCGGGAAATGAGGTTCCGACCCTGGAGGGGTCGAACCGTTCGACCCCCGATAAGGCGGCTGATCGTGTCCCACATCTTTTGCTGGACACCGGGGGTGCTGATGCTGCTGATGCCCAATCGAGCCCCAAAGGGGCGAACTACCTCAGCCCAGGCCAACGGCCTGGGTCCGAGAACCCCT
>JBEKAD010000131.1:0-11099 GCA_050018435.1 Terriglobia bacterium | reverse complement strand
TCAAGGCGATCAACCCCACCCAGACGGCGATGCTCATGTTGTAACCGAGCCAGTGCAGCAGCCAGATGGCCCCCACCGCTGAAAACGGCACCGCCGCGAAGACAATGAGCGTCTTCACCACCGACCGAGTATTGAGGTAGAGGAGGATGAAAACCAGGAAAATGGTGATCGGCACCACCAGCTTTAGCCGGTCGCGCATGCGCTGGAGGAATTCGTACTGGCCGCTCCAGCTTAGACTGTAACCGGCGGGCAGATGTGATTCCACTTGGCCGCGCACCAGCCGCTGTGCCTCCTCCACGTAGCTCCCCAGGTCGCGTCCAGCGACGTCGACGTAAACGTATCCGCTCAGCAATCCGTTCTCGTCGCGGATCATGCTAGGCCCCTCTGTCAGGCGGATGTCGGCAAGCTGGCTGATGGGGATTTGCGCTCCGGAGGGCGTGGCCACCAGCACTCGTTCCAGCGAGCCCAAGTCGCTGCGATAATCGCGCAGATAACGGACGTTGACGGAATAGCGCTCGCGGCCCTCGACAGTAGTGGTGACGTTCTCGCCGCCCACACCCGACATGATGTAAGCCTCCACGTCGTCCACCGTAAGCCCGTAGCGCGCCAGTTGGTCGCGGCGCAGATTGAAATCCAGGAAATAACCGCCGCTCACGCGCTCGGCGTAAACGCTGCGGGTGCCCGGCACTTTCGCCAGGGTGTGTTCAATCTCCTCGCCAATCTTTTGGATCGTGTTGAGGTCGGCGCCCAGCACCTTGATGCCGACGGGGGTGCGCACGCCCGTGGTGAGCATGTCCACGCGGTTGCGGATGGGCATGGTCCAAGCGTTGGTGGTGCCGGGAATGCGCAGGGCGCGGTCCATCTCATCCACCAGGTCGTCCTGCGATATGCGGTCAGGCCAGATGTGCCGCAACATTTTCTGCAACCACTCTGGGGCGCGCGCGGAGTACCACTGCGGCTTCTTCCGCCATTGGTCTTGCGGCTTTAGGATGACCGTGGTCTCAACCATCGAAAGCGGCGCGGGGTCCGTGGAGGTCTCCGCGCGCCCGGCCTTGCCGAATACGTGCTCGACTTCCGGAAATGTCTTCAGCAGGCGATCCTGGATTTGCAGAAGCCGCTGCTCTTCCGTCAGCGAGATTCCCGGCAGTGTGGTGGGCATATAGAGCAATGTACCTTCGTTGAGCGGCGGCATGAATTCCGAGCCCAAACGCTGGAACACCGGAACGGTCAGCACCACGGCGGCAATGGCCGCGCCGATCACCACCCAGCGCAGGCGCACGGCCAGTTCCACAACCGGGCGATACATCTTGATCAGCACGCGGCTGATGGGGTGCTTCTCTTCCGGGTGGATTTTCCCCACCAGGACGGCGTTCACGAGGCGGGCCACAAAACGCGGGCGGAAATTAAACTGCGTGGCATGGGTGAAAAACAGCCGCATGGCGGGGTCAAGCGTGATCGCCAACACGGCCGCGATGGCCATGGAAAAGTTTTTGGTGAAGGCGAGCGGTTTGAACAGTCTTCCTTCCTGCGCTTCCAGAGCGAAGATGGGCATAAACGAAACCGCGATGACCAGGAGCGAGAAGAAACTTGCCGGCGCGACTTCCTTGACGGCTTCGACGACCACTTCGCGGTAATCGCGCTGGCGCCCTTCCGCTTCCCACATCTCCAGCTTCTTGTGCGTTTGCTCCACCACCACGATGGCTGCGTCTACCATGGCGCCGATGGCGATGGCAATTCCCCCGAGCGACATGATATTGGAAGTCACTCCAATCGCTTTCATCGGAATAAACAAAATCAGCACCGTGATCGGGATCGTCAGAATCGGAATCAAGGCGCTGGGGATGTGCCAGAGGAAACCCAAAATCACCAGGCTGACGATGGCGATTTCTTCGAAAAGCGTGTGCTTCAGCGTGTCAATCGAGCGCAAAATGAGTTCGGACCGGTCGTAGGTGGAAACAATTTTCACACCGGGAGGCAGCGAGGGCCGAATCTGGTCGAGTTTGGCCTTCACCCGGTCAATCACGCGCAACGCGTTTTCACCAGAACGCATGATCACCACTCCACCCACCGTGTCGCCCTTGCCGTCCAGGTCCGCAATCCCGCGGCGAATGTCAGGGCCCAGCGTGACTTGGCCAATGTCCTTCACCGTGATGGGAACCCCCGCCCGCGCATCGCCGCCTACGACGATGCTCCGAAGGTCTTCCAGTGAACGCGCATAGCCACGCCCGCGCACCATATATTCGCGGCTGGCGAATTCCACCAGGCGCCCACCCACGTCGTTATTGCTCTGGCGCACCGCCTCCACCACTTTCATCAAGGGAATCTTGTATTCCGCCAGTTTGTAGGGATCGACTTGGATCTGGTACTGGCGCACCAACCCACCGATGGGCGCCACTTCCGCCACTCCGGGAACGCTTTCGAGGTAATAGCGCAGGTACCAGTCTTGATACGAACGCAGCGAGTCCAGGCTCTGCCGGCCCGTGGTGTCCACCAGCGCGTATTGAAAGACCCAACCGATGGAAGTGGCGTCAGGCCCCAGTTCCGTCTGCACCCCAGAGGGAAGACGCGGCGTGATTTTGGAGAGATACTCCAACGTCCGCGAGCGCGCCCAGTAGATGTCGGTACCTTCATCGAAAATGATGTACACGTAGGAGTAGCCAAAGTCAGAGAACCCGCGGATGTCCTTGACGTGCGGCGCGCCCAGGAGCGCCGTGATGATGGGGTAGGTGACCTGGTCTTCCATGATGTCAGGGCTGCGGTCCCAACGCGAATAAATGATGACCTGCGTATCGGAGAGGTCGGGGATCGCATCCAGCGGCACGTTATGGAGTGACCACCACCCGGCGGCCACCGCCACTCCCACCAACAGGAAAACCACGAATTTGTTACGTGCCGAAAAATCGATGATGCGATGAATCATGAGTGTTGCTCCTGTCCGCGGTTCCGACCCCCTCACCCCCGACCCCTCTCCCCCAAGGGGGCGGGGGGAGAGGTGATTTGTATTTACTGCCCTCGCCCCCTTGGGGGAGAGGGTGGACCGCAGCCGGCGTTTTCTTCAGCCGGGGCGGGCCGGGTGAGGGGGTGACTACGAAACGCACCACACAGCTCATTGGTGATGACCCATCCCCGGCACATTCATCTTTTCCGGTTGCGGGGATTCGGCCTTGCCCTCGCCCGGCTGCATTCCCTCCACCGACTGACGGAGGTTGCTTTCCGAGTCGATCAGGAAATTGGCGCGTGTCACCACCAGTTCCCCGGCTCGAAGGCCGCTGAGAATGACAGCGTAATCACCCGAGCGCGCGCCCACCGTTACGGTGCGCGGTTCAAAGACGCCCTTGCCGCGATCGACGAATACGCGTTGATGCGCGCCCGAATCCAGGACGGCGTCAACAGGCACGGTCAGGCGCCGCCCGAGGCCGCGATGCAGTTCCATGTTCACAAACATCCCCGGCTTGAGCTTCACGTCCGGGTTGGGAAACTCCACGCGAACGGTTATGGTTCGCGTGTCCGGCTTGACGGTGGGGGAAATGAAGATGAGCCTTCCGCGCAAGGCGACGTTTGGTAGCGCCTCCGTGGTGAGGACGGCGGACTGCCCCAGGCTGACCGAAGGCGCGTCCGATTCGTAAATCTCTCCCTCTGCCCAAATCGAGCTGAGGTCCACAAGTTGGTAGATATCCATTTCCGGGCTGACGTACTGATTGGGGAACGCCTTGCGATCCACAACATACCCGGTGGCCGGCGCGTAAATAGTGATGTCGTGGGCCGGCTTGCCGGAGATTTCGAGCTCGTGAATCTCCCCCTCGGTCAAATCCCAAAGTTCCAGGCGCCGCCGCGCAGCTTCCAGAAGAGATGCGCCCGCCGTGGCGATTTCCGGAAAAGAACTTTTGGCTAACGAGTCGCGAGCCCGCAACGCCAGCAGGTATTCCTGTTCCGTAGCCAGCAAGTCAGGGCTGTAAAACGTGAACAGCGGATCGCCCTGCTTCATTTGCTGCCAGGTATAGTTGGCGAAAACCTTTTGGATCCAACCACTGGTTCTCACGTGGACGTGTACCACGCGCGTCTCGTCCATCGCCACCTGGCCGACGGACCGGATGGTTTGGTCGAGCGCTCGGTATTCAGCCTTGGCCGTCGTGACCCCCATCATTTGCTGGCGCGCGGAACTGATCTCCACACCCCCGGGTGGAAGCGCCACGGCCGGCGTCTCGGAGGCATAGACCGGAACAAGCTTCATGCCGTCCGGCGCGATCCCGGGTTTGTCCGAGTGATGCGAGGGGTTCATGGCATCCTGGTAATAGAGAATCTTCCGCTCGCCGGAATTCGCTTGGTCCGCAGCTTCCGCCCTCTGCGCGAGCGCGAGGAATGCGGCGGCGCGGTCATGCAGGGAACGGTGGGGCTCGCCGCCCAGCAAGGGGGCAGCAGCGAAGGCGGCCAAAGCGGCGATAACGGCAAAGTTTGTGGTTTTAGTCATGGTGAACATCTCCTTGCTGGATCAAATTCAATCCGGTTACTTCTTCAAGGCGTGCCAGTGCCTTTTCGTGGTTTGAAACCTGGAGCTGGTAATCGAGTTCAGAGTCGATGACCGTCAGGAAGTTGCTGAGCACGTTCAGAAAATCCACCCCGCCCGTCTCATAGCTGGTGATAGAGGATTCCAGTGTCAAAGACGATTGCGGCGCGATTCCCTGCGAATAAAGTTTCAGGAGTTGCTCCGTCGCCTGAATTTCCAGGAAGTCCTGTTGCACCTGGTAGCGGAGCACGGTCAGTTCATTCGCCTGCATTTGGCGGGCGGATTCCAGGTTGGCTGCCGCCTCAGCGATAGCCATGTCCTGCTTGCGGTGGCGAAAGAGCGGCAAAGACGTTGAGAGCGTAATTCCAAACATGTCCGGCAAGCCGTCGCGCTGCATGTAGGTGTAGCCGACGCTGAAATCGGGGCGAACTTCCTTGCGCGCCAAGTCCACGGACAGGCGGTTTTGGTCCACCATCGTCCGGCGCTGCTTGAGCACGGGATAGTTCGCCTGCGCAGCTTCCTGGAGTTGGTCTTGGGTGTAGACGAACGCGCTGGGCTGCACGGCCGCGGGCGCGCCGACGGGCGAGTCGATAGGAACATTGCGCAGGCTGTCGAGTTGCGCTTCCAGCGTGCGCCGCTGCTGGTTGAGCATCGTCGCGCGCTGGGAAAGCCGCGTGATTTCCAGTTGCGCCCGCAAAACATCCTGCTGCGCCGCCTTGCCGACGGAATAGCGAATCTCCGTGACCTTCTCGAATCCCTCCAGCGCCTCCCGGTCCTTCTGTAAAATCGCGAGGCTCCGGTCAACATAGGCAAGGTCGAAATACGCCTGTTTCACCTCTGCCGCCACGCGCCGCGCCACCGCCTCGTACGCAAGGGTCTCGGCGTCGGCCTCGCGCGAGGCGATTTCCGTGCGCAGGCGCGTCTTGCCTGGGTAGGGAATCATCTGTTCCGCCATCACCTCCCGGTTGCTGGAGGGATCACCCCGCATCACCGTGAACGGCGGCAGCACGTTGCCCGCATAGCTCAGGGAAACTGTGGGGTCCGCCCAGGCGCCCGCCTGCGGAATCCGCGCGCGTTTGGCTTCCACCGCGCGCCGCGCGGCCAGGATTTCCGGGTTGCGCTCCGCTGCTTCCTGAACCAGCCTGGCGAGGCTCAGCGGAGGGCCGGCCTCGTCACCGCGCGGGGGCGCTGACTGAGAGAAAACCCACACGGGCGCGGCAAAGCAAAACAAGCTCGTAATCAGGAAAGATATCTTCCGTTTCATATTCAACTCTCCCTCCCGGCGAAGAACCATTGGCCGGGCCGGCGGGCTACCGCCTGACGAAGGTGTGGACAATTGCCGTGTTCCCCGCACGCGCAGGGATCGACACTTCGGGCTTAGCGCTGGATGGAGATCTTAGATCAAAAGCAGGCAGGATTGGGAAAGAGGACTTCGGGGAGGAGAAATCGAAGGCAACACGCGTTGCCGCGCCGAGGTGGTGAGTGCGACCAGGGGCACGGCCGAGACGATTGAGACTGCCCCAGATTGAGTCTTGTACTCCGACGGACGGTCAGAACTCCGCGTCTCGGTGATTGATCCCTGGTAATTCAGAATAGAACTTAAGCAGCAATCCGGCAGCGAGGATGAGCTCGGCAGCGTTGTCTTGGCGCTGATGGGGCAACACGCGTGCGTCTGGCGGTGGTTCGGCACACAGAGCAGCCTCAGCCCGGAAAGCTGCACCAGGAAGACCGTAAGCAAGAGATAAACACCGCCTCGCACTTCTATAGCCTCACACGTCGTTACTATAGCAAGCAGGGCGCCAGAACGCAACCCAATAAAGTCCGGGGACAAAATGGCCATGCATGAAATGGATTTGCGATGAAAAGTCGCGATCACGGAAAATGGCCGCCGGCCAATATAGACCCTGAGTAACGCCGTTTCCTTTGCCAATCCTGCAAGGGACATTTAGTCGGCGTGTCGGAAGTGGCCGGAGCGGACGCTGAGGTCTCGTCAATGGACGTATGCACTCGCGGCAAAAATTTGCTTTAGAACTTGCACTTCCGGCAACATTATGGTTTATACGCGTTTGCTATTCTTCAGCGCGAAAGGAAAAACCCATGCGCAAACTTCCTCGTGATCGCATGACAGCACGCCAGCGCATCGAATGCACTTTACGGGGCGAAATCCCGGACCGGGTTCCGGTCTTTGATCTGATCCAGCACATTCCTCTCATTGAATATGTCACCGGTGATAAGCTAACGCTTCAGAATGGTCTGGACCTGCTTTGCAAAACCATTGGCGAGCGGCTGGACATTACGCGCGGCATTGCTGCGCCGGTGGAGGAGAAGACGATCTGCCAGGAAGACGGCTTTGTCTACAAGCAGGAGTGGTGGACCACCTGGCTGATCGACCGTCCCTTCCATGATGTGGCGGGCCTGTTGGATTACATCCCGCGCAACATCGAGGAACTGCACAATCGCAAATTCGGTGACATGTTCACTTTCGCCGGGAAGAGCAACGTTTGGGGTGCCTCTTCCAAGTCGCCGCGCGAGCAGTTCCTGGAGTTGCAGGAGAAGGTGGGCGAAAACACAGTGATTTTCCCCAACGAAAGTCCTGTGGGCCTGGACACCGCGCACGTGCGGGCGGGACTGGACCTGCTGGCGTATGCTTACGCGGAAAATCCCCAACTCGTTTCGGATTGGCTGGAAGCCTTGAACTGGGCGGAAATCCGGCGCGTCCACGAAACCGCCGACCCCGCCCTGTCGCCCGTGGCGCTGGTCTATGCGGATATCGCCGGAACCAGCGAGCTGATGTTCTCGCCAAAGTTCCTGCGCCAGGAGTTCTTTCCCCGGCTGGCGAAGCTGGTGGCGGCGTGGCATGAGCAGGGTGTCAAGGTGATCTATCACTCGGACGGCAATCTGTGGGCGGTGCTGGACGATTTCCGCCAGGCAGGAATCGACGGGATTAATCCTCTCGAACCGCTGTCCACCATGTACGCCGGTGACATTCACAAAGCATATCCGGATTGGCTGTTGATGGGGGGGATTGACGTTTCCCAGCTCATTCCGTTCGGAACCGAGGCGGAGGTGCGCGCGACGGTGCGGAAGACCATCGAGGAGGCGGGGGCCACCGGGCGCCTCTGGATCGGCTCGACGACCGAGATTCATCCCGCCGCCAAGCTGGAAAATGTTTTGGCCATGTGGGATGAAATCGAAAAGCACGGTTACTACGATTCGTAACGCCATGGAGGTTTCCATGATCAAACACTGGGTAATAAGAATCATCGCATTAATAGCCTTAATCATGGTGGCCATGAACGCGGCGGGGGGGCAGAAGGCCTCCGGACCCGATGCCCTGGCCGGGGGTTTTCGCACTCCCCCACATTCCGCCAAGCCGTGGTGCTACTGGTGGTGGCTTGATAGCAATGCCACCAAGGAGGGAATCACGCGCGACCTGGAAGAAATGAAGCGCCAGGGCATTGCCGGGGCTTTGGTCTTCGATGCCGGTAAGGGGACCCATCCCCAGCATGATGACTACAAGCCGAGAATTCGCGGGGGCAATGATTTCGATCCGGTGAAGGGAATGGGGTCGCCGATCGGCCCGCTCTTCATGGGCCCCGAGTGGCGGGAATTGTTCAAGTTTGCCGTTCAGGAAGCGCATCGCCTGGGCATCGAAATCAGCTTCAACATTGTCAGCGGGTGGGATTGCGGGGGCACCTGGGTTACGCCCGAAAATGCGTTGCACCGTCTGACGTGGAGCCAGACCATGGTCCAGGGGCCGATGCAACTTTCGCGCGAGGTGCCGCAGCCACCGGCCACAGACGGATATTACCTGGATGGGGCGGCGCTGGCCTTTCCCCTCAAGGAATTCACGCCCTTGGCCATGGACAAGGCGGGGGTCACGTTCAGCGCCAGTTCCACTTCCAGCCCCGAATTCGTGGCGTTGCAATTTCCCCAACCGTTCGCGGCTACCACCCTCTACATCGCCCCGAACCGTTTCGGCAATCCGTCGGGTTGTGAGTTGCAAGTTTCCGACGACGGACGGAATTACAGAACGATCAGCAAATTCGACCTCGAGGTGAGCACCCCTAAGACCGTGACCTTCGCGGAAGTGAAGGCACGCTATTACCGAGTCCTCTTGCCTCACGGCAGGCATGGGGTGTTTCCGTCCGCGTCGGGCGTATGGGATCACACCGGCGGTCAGCAGTCGCCGTGGGTGCTGCGGATCGATGATGTCCAGTTGCTGCAAAAAGGTGAGTCGATCCGGCGCGGGCCCAAAGCCGGCGTGGCGAGCCGATCGGCCATCAATCTTGCCGCCCACATGGATGCCGCGGGGCGGCTCACGTGGACCGTCCCCCCCGGCAACTGGGCGGTGTTTCGCTTTGGCCAGACGATCTATGACGGCGGGGGGTGGGAAAAGCTGACCAAAACCGCCAGTCCCGGCGCGCAAGGGTACGAGATCGATATCATGAGCACCGAGGCGCTGGACGCGCAATTGGCGGAAACCGGCGCCAAACTGGCCCAAGATGTCGGCCCCCTGGCCGGCGAAACCTTCAAGTTCCTCCATATTGACAGTTGGGAAGCGGGTGAGCCCAACTGGACCACGCGCATGGTGGAGGAGTTCAAGCACCGCCGCGGCTACGATCCCACGCCATATCTCGCTGTCCTCTCCGGAACCACGGTGGATAGCCCGGAAGTTTCCGCGCGCTTCCAGCGTGATCTGCGCCGGACGGTCGCTGACCTGTGGGCCGATAATACCTACGGGCATTTTCTCGAACAAGCCCGGCGCTGGGGCATGGGAGTTCATGCGGAATCCGGCGAGTGGGGGCCGGTGTCGATCATGGATTCGTTCATGAACTATGGGCGTAATGACATTCCCATGGGCGAATTCTGGATTCAGGACACCACCGCTAATGCTTCGGTGAAGCAGGCCGCTTCTTCGGCCCATATTTACGGCAAGAACATCTGCCAGGCGGAAGCCTTTACCAGCATGGGTCCAAACTGGGAAGAAGACCCGTGGTTGCTCAAGAAGTACGTCGATCCCCAATTCTGCAACGGCCTGAACCGCAACATGCTCTGCTTCTATGTGCATCAGCCGTATCTGGACATCAAACCCGGATACCAGTGGGAGGCGGCGGGCACGCATTTCGACCGCAACATCACCTGGTGGGAGCAGAGTCATGCCTTCTTCGATTACCTGTCGCGTTGCCAGTATCTGCTTCAGGAAGGCCGGTTCGTGGCCGATGTCTGTTACTTCGTTGGCGAAGATGCGCCAAGCTATTGCCAAGTTTTTAATAAGGCTCCAGCCGGCTACGACAACGACTCGATCAACGGCGAAGTCTTGATGACGCGCTTGGCGGCCGAGAACGGCCGCTTGGTCTTGCCGGACGGATTGACTTATCGGGTGCTGGTGTTGCCGCCAAACGTCACGATGACTCCCGAGGCGCTGCGCAAAGTCGCGGCCCTGGTGGAGGCCGGCGCGACGGTGGTCGGTCCGCGACCGGCCCGGTCCCCCAGCCTGAAGGGTTATCCCGCCTGCGACCGGGAAGTGCAGGCGTTGGCCGACAAGGTGTGGGGCGAAAGAGCGGAACTCCGTAAGGACGAGGGAAGCACGGCGGCGGGCGAACACATCTATGGAAAGGGCCGGGTGATTTGGGGCAAGAGCATTGAAGAAGTTCTTCGCGCGAATGGCGTGCTGCCGGACTTCGTTTGCGCGCGTGGCCATTTCGATTTCATCCACCGGACGACCGCTGACGCCGACCTCTATTTCGTAAGCAACAACGCCGACCGTCCGGCACGTGATGCCTGCACATTCCGCGTGAGCGGCCGCCAACCGGAGTTGTGGGATGCGATGAGCGGGGAGGGGCAATTTCCTGGGCTTTTCGCAATTTATGGAGATCAAGGGAGCATGGACGGTCAAGTTCGATCCCAAATGGGGCGGACCCGCGTCGGTGGAATTCCCGGAACTGGTCGACTGGACCACGTGGCTTGATGACGGGATCAAGTATTACTCCGGCAAGGCCACGTACTTGAAATCCTTCGATCTGAGTTTGCAGGGGCAGGGAAGTAATTCCCCCAGAATCTACCTGAACCTGGGTGAGCTCAAGAACGTCGCCGAAGTTCGCCTGAACGGGAAGAACCTGGGCGTGCTTTGGACCCGGCCTTTCCGGGTCGAGCTAACCGGAGCGGTGAAGAGCGGCAAGAACGACCTTGAAATCGACATCGTCAATCTCTGGCCGAACCGGTTGGTCGGCGATGACCTGCTGCCGCCGGAGAGAAGGTTCACTAAAACCAATGTCAGGAAATTCACCAAGGACTTCCCTTTGTATCCCTCCGGACTTCTGGGGCCGGTGACGTTGGAACTGGCGATGATGCCGGAGAGATGAATTGGGAATGGGCAGGAAGATAACTCCCCTCCTCGGCTGAGGAGGGGGTTGGGGGGGGCATAGGCGCAAGAATGAGCAATTTCCGGTCCGGCCCCGAAGGGGCCAACTGTGGGTAGCCGCAGGTTTTAACCTGCGGATCGCAGAACCCAATGCACCCTTCAACCCCAACGGGGTTGACCGTGGGAAAGGTCGGCCCCTTCAGGGCCGGATTCCTTTCTCGCCTTCGGTTT
>JBEKAD010000130.1:0-10474 GCA_050018435.1 Terriglobia bacterium | reverse complement strand
TGGCAGCACGGACTTCAGAAGCGGAATGGAAGGGCAATCTTATTCAGGGCAAAGGGACGATGAAGCTGGGAAGCGGCGCTTATGAGGGGCCGTATTCTTTTGCCTCAAGGTTTGAGAGCGGTACGGGCACTAATCCCGAGGAGTTGATTGCAGCGGCGCACGCCGGCTGCTTTTCCATGGCCCTCTCCGCCGGACTGGGCAAGGGCGGCTTTACGCCCGCGCGCATTCACACCACGGCCACGGTGCACTTGGAGAAAGTCGGCGAGGGCTTCAGCATCACGCGGATTGAGCTCGACACGGAAGCCGAGATACCCGGCATCGACACCGCGACCTTTGCGAAGTACGCCGACGACGCCAGGAAAGGCTGCCCGGTGTCCAAGGTGCTGGCGGCCGCACAGATCAGTTTGACGGCCAAGCTGGTCTAACGGGGATTTCTCACCCGTGTGGGGAAGGGCGGGGCTTTAGCCCCGCCTTTCCAAACCCGTCGTGAGAAATCCGGGCTAGAAGCAATGCTGTTCACTTAAGCTGGCTGTTCCCAGTTCGACCCCCTCACCCCCGGCCCCTCTCCCCCAAGGGGGCGAGGGGGGTGGTGAATTAAACCTACAACCCTCGCCCCTTTGGGGGAGAGGGTGGACCGCAACCGGCGCTTTCTCCAGCCGGGGCGGGCCGGGTGAGGGGGTCACCCAGCAATAAATTGAGAATTAATTTCCTGGAACCCATCAAGTGAACAGTATTGGGGTTAGAAGGGCCTCGAGAGCATCGTGCACACACACCACGACCATCACCATCATGCGCAGGCAGCGACCTGGGTTGTAAGAATCGCGCTGGTGGCGACGCTCGCTCTGGTGGCCACGGAGTTCGTCGTCGGCTCGCTGTCGCACAGTCTGGCCCTGGTGAGCGATGGATGGCACAATCTAACCGATGTTCCTTCGCTGATCCTCTCCTGGATTGCCCTGTATTTTGAGCGCCGGCCTCCCGATGACCGGAAGACCTTTGGCTATCAACGGGCAGGCGTGCTGGTAGCTTTCGTGAACGCCCTGCTGCTGGTGGCGGTGGCGCTTTATATTTGCTACGAAGGCTACCAGCGAATCGTGCGGCCGGAGCCGGTGGCTTCCGGCGCCATGCTGGTGGTCGGCATCATCGCGCTGGTGGTGAACGGCGGCATCTCCTGGGGCTTGTTGGGCGAACGGAGTGACCTGAACCTGCGCGCGGTGTTCATCCACAACCTGGGCGACGCGCTTTCCAATGTGGCGATCATCGCCGGCGCCTGGGTGATTCGGGTGACCGGGCATACGATCATTGACCCTGCCCTGGGATTCTTGATTGCCGGGTTGATCTTGTGGTCGGCGGTGGGGATCATTTCCGACTCCGTCAACATCCTGCTGGAAAGCTTGCCCAAGGGCATGAGCCTGGAGCGCGTGGCGGCCGCCATGCTCGGTGTGGAAGGGGTTAAAGAAGTTCATGACGTGCACATCTGGAGCCTGGGATCCAATTCCCACGCCCTCTCCTGCCACGTCCACATTCTGGACATGCCCACCTCGGAAAGCGAGCAGATCGCCCACCAAGTTCGCGAAGCGCTGGCCCATGAATTCGGAATATATCACACTACGATACAATTCGAGCACACGCACCCGCCGGGGGAATTCCACATGTATATGCCGGACCCGGCGCCGTCAAACAAGGGAAAGTAGGCAGATGGGCAGTCGGCAGGTGGGCAGATGGGCAGTGGGCAGTAAGCTGGGCGACAGCGCGAAGTCAAAACTCAAAACTCAAAACGCAAAGGGCAAAACCGGCTGGTTTTGACTTTTGCGCTTTGCCTTTTGACTTTTCCATCTGCCCACTGCCCATCTGCCCACTGCCCTCCGCGCCCGCTTGACACCGGCGCAGTGCGAGGCATAGGATTCACCCATGCAAACGCCCACAGTCCGACGCCCGGCCGTAGCGGGGCGCTTTTATCCCGCCAAGCCCGAAGCTCTCGCGCGGCAGCTCGACCAATACCTCGCTGCGGATGCGCCTCGGCCGGAGAAGACGGAAGCGGCCTTGGGCTGCATCGTTCCCCACGCCGGTTACATGTATTCCGGCCATGTGGCGGGGGCCGTGTTTCAGCGACTGCCGGCGCGCGCGACTTACATTATTCTCTGTCCCAATCACACGGGACGCGGCGCGCCCTTGGCGATCATGTCAAAAGGCGAGTGGCTGACGCCGCTGGGCGCGGCGCGCATTGACGCCGAATTGGCGCAAAGCCTGCGCCAATCCTGCCATCTGCTGATGGAAGACGCCAAGGCTCACGAAGATGAGCACGCCATTGAAGTCCAGCTTCCCTTCTTGCAACGCCACGTGGGCGCCTTCACCTTCGTCCCCATCGCCATCGGCGTAAGCCGCTATGCGGCTCTGGAAGCGCTGGGGCACGGGATGGCCCATGCGCTGAAGAGTTCAGCGAGCCCCGTGTTGATCGTCGCTTCCAGCGACATGAACCACTACGAGCCCGATGACGTCACGCGGGTCAAGGACCGCAAAGCCATTGACCAGATTCTGGCCCTGGATCCGGCGGGCTTGTATGAGGTCGTTCGCAAAGAAGACATTTCCATGTGCGGTTACGGCCCTGCCGTTGCCATGCTCACCGCGGCCAAAGACCTGGGCGCAACCCACGCGGAACTGGTCCGCTATGCCACCTCGGCTGACACCAGTGGCGACCGCAGCGCGGTGGTGGGTTACGCGGGCATGGTGATTTCCTGACCTGGAATTTCCTGCTTCGAGGGCACGCCAGCAAGTCGATACCGCAGAGCCATCGTTCCCGCTTTGCGAAATCGCTGTACCGGCCGCCAGCCATGTTTCTGCGGAGGGTTCCCAGGCGTATAATAAGGGTTGCCGAAGATCCAGCTCGTCTTCTCGTCCACACGATGACGCCGCTGCGCAATGGTGCGATTGCAGAGGCCGTCAATTACAAGGAGTCCGCCATGAAAGGTAAATCGGAAGTGTTGCAAGTCTTGCAGGAAGCGTTAACCGATGAATTGGGCGCGGTGCACGGATACATCCTCCACGCCGAGATGTGCGAAAGTTGGGGTTACAAAGGGCTCGCCGGCGCCACCACGAAGCGGGCCATTGAAGAAATGAAACACGCCGAGAAATTGATCAGCCGCATTCTCTTTCTGGAGGGTGCGCCCGACGTGCAGTCATTGCCGAAGATCCACATCGGCAAAGACGTGGAAGAGCAGTTGGCCATTGGTCTAAAGGATGAGACGGGCGCAATTGCCAGCTATAACCAGGGAGTCGCCATCTGCACCAAGGCCGGCGACAATGCCTCCGCTGAGCTGCTGCGCGGCAATCTGCAAGACGAGGAGCGGCACGCCGATTACCTGGAAACTCAGTTGAGCCTCATCAAGCACCTGGGCTTGGCGAATTACCTGGCCCAGAGCCTGACGGAGTGAGCTTCCTCCCCTTGAGGAGGACTTCCGATCGCCACGCGTCATGCCGGGACGCAGGACACGGGAATAATCAAGAAGGCCTTGCCCTTCTCGTCCACACGATGACGGCACTGCGTATGGGTGTGATTGCAGAGCCCGTCGATTACAAGGAGTCTGCCATGAAAGGTAAACCGGAAGTGTTGCAAGCCTTGCAGGAAAATTTAACCGATGAGTTGGGCGTGGTGCACGGGTACATGCTCCACGCCGAGATGTGCGAGAATTGGGGTTACAAGGTGATCGCGGGTACCACCACGAAGCGGGGCATTGAAGAAATGAAACACGCCGAGAAATTGATGAGCCACATGCTCTTTCTGGAGGGTGCGCCCGACGTGCAGACCTTGCCGAAAGTCCACATCGGTAAAGATGTGGAAGAGCAGTTCACGAACAACCTAAAAGATGAGCTGGCGGCAATTGCCAGCTATAACCAGGGAATCGCCATCTGCACCAAAGCCGGTGACAATGCCTCTGCTGACCTGATGCGCGGCATTCTGCATGACGAGGAGCGGCACGCCGATTACCTGGAAACTCAACTAAGCCTCATCAAGCACCTGGGCTTGGCGAATTACCTGGCCCAGAGCCTGACGGAGTGAGCTTCCTCACCGGGAGTGACTTCCTATCGCCCCGCGTCTTGCTGCGAGCTATCGGGTCACGATTTGCAGAACGCTGTCGTTCGCGTCCGGGGCCGTGGGGGGCACCTGGATGATCAACTTATCGCTGCCCTGCTGGTACTTTAATTTCCTCTTGGTACCCAGCACGGTGATCTGCGCGATGCGCCCCTGGAACCCCGGCACTTCCAATCGGCTTTCCGGGGGCCATTCGAAAACATGGACGTACACAATCTTGCCCTTGGCCGTGGTCTTGCCGAACGCCAGGTTTTGCAGCGGACCGTAGGTTGTCCCGTAGATGGAGTCCCCGTAGACCTTCATCCATTTTCCCATGGCCTGAAGCCGCTCCACGAATTCAGGCTGAATGGTCCCTTCCGGAGTCGGGCCCACGTCCAGCAGCAAGTTTCCACCCTTGCTCGCCACATTGACCAAGTCCTGGATCAGCTCTTTTGTGGATTTGTACTGCGTATCATTCTTGTTATAGGCCCAGGTGCCGTTGATCGTCATGCAGGTTTCCCAGAGCTGAAAGTCGTCGGGGGCACGCAGAGACGCTGGCACGGAAGCATGGGACTTCATGAGTTCGTGCAGACTTTTGGCGTTGCTCTTGGTGGGAATGCGGTCGGGGATGAACTGTTCGGGGGTGGCATAATCGCCGTCCAAACTGATCCGATTGTTCACCAGCGTGGCGGGCTGAATATGGCGGATGAGGTCGAAGAATCTCTGCCCGCTGTAGCTCTTACCCCCGCCATCAAACCAGATGACGGCCACCGGGCCGTATTCGGTGAGAAGTTCCCGCAGTTGGCCTTCCATGTAATCGAGAAAGGTCGCCCACTCCGGCCGCGAGGGTTCGCCACGCCAATTCTCACTGGCAGGTTTGGACGTGTCACGATAGCCGGGGTGGTGCATGTCCGGGCAGGAGTAATAAAAACCCAACGGCAGGTCAGCAGCGTGAGCGGCTTTGGCGAGCATGGCCGTAATATCCTTGCCGTAGGGCGTGTTGGTGATTTTATAGTCCGTCAGGGCTGTGTCGAACATGCAGAACCCGTCATGGTGTTTGGTGGTAAAAACCATGTAGCGCATTCCGGCTTCCGTGGCCAAGCGCACCCAGGCCTGGGGATCAAACTGGACAGGATTGAATCGCCTGTAAAGCCCCACGTACTCAGCCTCGGTGATGTTCCAATGGGCCGAAGGCGTCATGATGGGCCAGGAAGCCTCAACGCTGGCCAGGGAATACGGGCCCCAGTGGATGAACATGCCGAATTTGGCTTGCCTGAACCAAGCGGTCCGCTGCGCCTCCGATTCTCCGCTCGAGGGCGGCGTGGCGGCTTGCTGGGCCTTGCTCACGGAAGTAATGCCGAACAGGAGAGTGCAAGCGGTCAGGCTAAGAAAACAACCCAATCTCCCCACTTGGTTATTTGCCATACGTTCGCTCCTTGTGGCACCCGGTCGCTTATCGGCGCTCACACGCCGCCTTGATCTCTTGCCAAAAAACCAGAATTCCTTGCGCGGCAACACAGGGAGTATAAACGCGGTCAGGGCTCGAAGGAGCGGAAATCTTTCGAGTGCGGCAGAATGTTCGTGCGCTACGCACGGCGGGTTCGCGGGAAAACCAAGCGGTCGCTGGCCAGGAAATTCAGGATGGAGCAAAGGGTAATGGACATAAGGAGAATCCGTTCCGGACCGCCGGCTCACGGCGCAGGAATATGCTCGGAAAGAGGGCCAATGGCAATTAGGGCAGCACGAGAGGGATTCAGCAACCGGTGGCGGTCCAGCCAGTAGGCCCAGACGACGAACAGCCACAGACTGAGACTGCCCAAGGCCACGGCCTTCTCGCTGGGGGGTGGTGGGCCGAAAAGGTTGATGAGGTAAAACAGGAACAGCAGGGCGATGAATGATCGCAAGGCGAGGGCTCCGATGCGGTCGCGGGGACGAGTGGTTTTCGCATAAAGCACCCCCCCGAGGGCGAAGAGCGCACTTTCCACGAGGATCGTCCCCACACGTGAGTTCCAGAGACCCAGGCCGACATACGTCGAACTGCCAGGGTAAAGCGGGAGGTCGGGCCGGTGGCTGAGCGCGTCGAGCAGCCAGTGGCTGATCAGGACGAACCACAGGCAGACTGCTCCCCGCGAGTCACGTTTAACTATTTTGTAAATACCCGCGAAAAGGCAAGCCCAGCCGAGATCGGCAAGGAGGCTGTGGGAAAGAGGGTAGGAGATAAAATCCAGCGGAGTGACCGCCGTCGCGCCCGGGGCAATGATCACCCGCTCAACGCCTAGGAGAAGAAAAAGCGGCCAAAGCAAGTCCACAAACTGCGCCGCCATCACCAGGGTTCCCAGGGAGGTGCGCGGCGCGACCTTTTTCGCCGCGAGTGCGACTCCGAAGTGCCCAATGAACACAAAAACTCCCTGCTTCAGTGACAAGTGATGAGTGATGAGTGACAAGCAGGATTGCCGATTTTCGATTGCCGATTGCCGATTGCTGAGGAACGACATTGCCGATTTGCGAATCTGCCCAATCGTCCATGCTCAATCGAAAATCGTCAATCGACAATCGACAATTGCGTCACTCTTCACTGCCCTCGTCACTGCACCTGGAACTCGCGCTTGAGCTTCTCCGATTTCTCGGCAACCGCGCGCGCCAATTGTTCCTTGTGTTCAACCAGTTTTTGCGCAGTGGCGGAGTCAGAGGTGGCGATGATTTGCGCGGCGAAGATGGCGGCGTTAATCGCTCCGGGCTTCCCGATCGCCGTGCAGGCCACCGGCACGCCGCCCGGCATCTGGACCGTGGACAACAAGGCGTCGAGCCCCGCGAGCGTGGTGGTGGCCATGGGGACACCAATCACCGGCAGGATGGTTTCCGCCGCGATCACTCCGGCCAAGTGCGACGCCCCTCCGGCCCCTACGATGATCGCTTTCAGGCCCCGCTGGACCGCCGTGCGCGCATACTCGGAGGTGCGCGCGGGCGACCGATGGGCGGAAGTGATTTCAATTTCAAAGGGGATCTGGAACTTCTTCAAGGTTCCGGCGGCCTCGGCCATGACGGGCAGGTCTGTATCGCTGCCCATAACGATGCCAACCAATGGCTTCTCAGGCATCTCTTCTTTCCTCCCTTTGGAATGGGATGAACCCTTTATGAAACCGGCGCTATTTGCGCGAAGACGGGCGCTCTCCCTTGGGAGGGCGCGCTCGTCTGGGCGCCGGGATTCTCGTAACCCGCTGCAACGCCTTCGCCCCGATGTCTTTCCGATAATGCATTCCTTCAAACTGAAGCTTGTTAACCCCCGCGTAGGCGCGCTGGATGGCAGAGGGCAAATCCTCGGCAATGGCGGTCACTCCCATGACGCGCCCTCCGGCGGTGAGTAATTGATGATCCCTTACGCGCGTTCCGGCATGGAAAATCTTGACGCCCCCCAATGCTTCTACCGCTTCATAACCGGTGATCGTCTTGTCGACCTCCGGCTTTCCCGGATAGCCCTTGGACGTGAGCACCACACAGACGGCGGGATTGGGGCTCCAATGAACATCCACCGCTGCCAGTTGGCCCTCGCGCGACACCACCAACAGGTCCGCCAGGTCGGAGCGCAAGCGCATCAAGATGGGCTGGGTTTCGGGGTCACCCAGGCGGACGTTGTACTCCAGCAGCATGGGGCCGGAGGGCGTCATCATCAGCCCAAAATACAAAAAGCCGCGGTAGGGAGAACCTTCCATTTCCATGCCCGCCAGCGTGGGAGCAACGATGGAGCGAAGAATTTCGTCGTGGAGCGATTCGCTGAGAAGGGAGTCATCGCTGAACGCGCCCATGCCACCGGTGTTGGGACCCTGGTCCCCATCCAGCAACGCCTTGTGATCCTGGGTGGGCACAAGGGGAAGAATACCGCGGCCATCGGTGAGCACGATGAAGGACATTTCTTCACCCGTCAGGCACTCCTCGATCACCACCCGGTCGCCCGCGCTACCCAAGGTTTTGCGGAGCATGAAGTCTTCGACGGCCTGTTCCGCCTCCACGTGATTATGGGCAACCACCACCCCCTTGCCCGCTGCCAACCCATCCGCCTTCACCACCACCGGAAGCGGGAATCGCGCCAGAGCATGGACGGCCTCCTCGAAGTTTTCAGCTACCTCGAACCGCGCGGTGGGAATTCCATGCCGCCGCATGAATTCCTTGGCAAAGATCTTGCTCCCCTCTAGGCGCGCCGCCGCCTTGCTGGGGCCGATGATGGCCAACCCCTCCTTCTCGAACTCATCGACGACGCCGGCTACCAGTGGCGCTTCCGGACCGACAACGGTAAGGTCCGCGTGCAATCGCTTCGCCAGTTCCACGATGGCCTTCGTTTGCGAAAGGTCTACCGGAAGGCACTCCGCTTCCTGCGCGATGCCGGCATTTCCGGGGGCACAATACAACTCCTCTACCAACTGGCTTTCATGCAGCTTCCATGCCAGAGCGTGTTCTCGACCACCGGACCCGAGTACGAGGAGCTTCATAAGATGGCGTACACTATTCGCATTGACCTGAGTTTGTCAATCCGTTAGATGTGAATTTTCGAAAGACGGCTGCCAAGCGGTTGATTTTGCGGGATTCCTGATTGCGGCACAGTCGGCTGTTTGCCTCATTCGGGCGCTGCCCTGCGGGATGATGGGGAGCATCTCGGATTTTGATTGTTGAATCTTCCGGGCTTGGCAAGCACCTGGAAGCGGTCCCGCAGGCTTGCTTCGGTTGCGACCACGCAGTATGATGCCGCGGTTACTCTTGCGACCCCTGAGGGAGTATCCGAAGGCTGGTCACAGGGGGTGGTCATAAGCGGCTTTGGTAGCCGGCATCCGCTGCGAGGTGGGAAGATGACATCGGTAATGAATCGCCGTAAGTTTCTAGGAACTGCCGCCGCATCTGCGGCGTTCACCATTGTTCCAAGACATGTATTGGGTGGACCTGGGGTTGTCGCGCCCAGTGACAAAATCACCTTGGCTTACATCGGCACAGGCACTCAGGGCCTACGGGAGATGCTGCGATTACTTGCCATTCCGGATATCCAGATTGTTTCGGTTTGTGACCCCTCGAAGGACGCAGTCGGGTATCGGGATTGGTCAAGAGATTCCCTTCTCAAGAGCATTCGCAGCACGCTGGGGAAGCAGGACTGGAGAGCCGGCAGCGAGCGGGTTATTCCGGGAGGCCGGGACGTCGCAAAAGACATTGTCGAGACCTACTATGCAGCCAACCGGCCTGGCGGCACATTCAAGGGCTGCTCTTCCTATGCGGACTTTCGCGAGTTGCTGGACAAAGAAAAGGACGTGGATGCAGTCAAAATCATGACGCCGGACCATCTTCACGGCGTCATCAGCATCGCCGCCATGAAGAAACGCAAGCATGTGATCATGCATAAGCCCATCGCCAATCGCTTGGAGGAAGCCCGGTTGGTGATCGACACCGCTCGCGAAAAGGGCCTTGCCACGCACTTTGTGCCGTGGGAGTACAACGGATCGATGGAGCAGGTTCTGGCCTGGATCAAGCACGGTTCCGTTGGCACTCTCCGTGAAGTCCACAACTGGACGAACCGGCCGGTGTGGCCGCAGTACCCGACTCTTCCCACCGATACGCCTCCGGTCCCGGAAGGCTTTGATTGGGATTTGTGGCTGGGTCCGGAGGCCGCCCGTCCCTATCACCCGAATTACACCCACATGGTATTTCGCGGGTGGTATGACTTCGGAGGCGGCTCCATGGCGGATATGGGCCATTACAGTCTCTGGACGGTCTTCAAGGCCCTGGAGTTGGCAGCCCCGACCAGTGTCGAGCCGATGCTAAGCCACGTCTGTGAATTCAAGGATAACCTCGCGACGAAAGTCAAGAATGACTTTTCCTTCCCCACTGCCAGTTCTGTCCGCTTCAAGTTTCCGGCACGCGGGCACAGGGCGGCGGTGGATTTGATCTGGTATGAGGGTGGGATGCGACCGCCCACGCCACCGGAACTGGAAGAGGATAACAAAGAGCTTCCGGCCGAGGGCATGATGTTTGTCGGTCGCAAAGGCAAGATACTGGCGGGCTTTCACGTTGAGAATCCGCGACTGATTCCCGAAAGAAGGATGCACGGGCATCCGGTTCCGGAAACGCTTGCCCGGCGGCGACCCGAGCCGAGCGACGTTTCGCCGAGCATGCGCCAATGGATTGCTGCCACGCGAGGCGGACAGCAATCACCCGGGAGCTTCTTGAACGCGGGCCCGATTTCCGAGGCTGTCAACTTGTACGCCATCGCCTTGCGCACGGGCCGGAAACTGCTGTACGACGCCGAAAACCGGAAAGTCACCAATGTTCCGGAAGCGAACAAATATTTGTCCCGCGAATACCGAAAGGGCTGGGATCCTCAATCTCTGTGATCGGAGGGTAGTGGTGCAGTTTGGTTTGTTGTAGCGGCGG
>JBEKAD010000129.1:0-10555 GCA_050018435.1 Terriglobia bacterium | reverse complement strand
AGGGGTTCTTGGTTGTAATGAAGAAACTGTCGGTAATGGAAGTGCATCAGGATTGTCTTGCCGCTGCCGGTCGCCATCCAGAACGCCAGCTTGTTCAAATCCGCATCCTTAAATTCCGTGTCGCGGGGGTCCGTCGGCGCGCGCCGGATGTTGTGCTGGTATAGGAAATCGTTTAGCTCCTTCCGCAGCGTGTTTTTGTGATTGAAGCGCCAATCCAGGAAGAGTTCGCTGATCAACAGCGAGAGGTGCTGAAAGTACCGCAGCGTCAGTGCCTCCTCGCGGTGCTGGTTGAAATAGGCAAGGTGACTGCGCACGTTCGCGTCGTATTGCTCCAGGTCTTCCCGCTTCACCAGGCATTTTGAGCCGCGCGAGAGAATCCGTTGCACAAGATGCGAGCGTCCCGTGCTCTCATAGCCCTCATCCACCTCACGCAAATCCTCCAACATCGCCTTGTTCGAGGAATAACCGAGCATGTGGCAGCCCCACGCGGCGAGCACAAGCCGTTGCTCCAGTTTCAGATATTCACTTGCGGGCATTGGCCTATTCCTCGTTGAACATGCGGCGTTTGAAAATAGGGTCGAGTGAACGCGCTCCAGGAATAAAACTGTCGGAATTCACTAAAATATCCTCCGCGCTTTGTGTGAGCTTGTGTTTCTCCACGAACTCCTTGTCCGCCTCGAATTCCTTCTTCCCCCAACCACGCGTCGTGCGCCACAAGATCACTGTTTCGCGGCCTTCCGCGCGACCGCGGTATACAAGGTAGCGGATGCCTTTGTTCTCATATACGCGGCGGGACGCAACGTGCAAACCGATTAGATAATTGAATGTCTCCGGCAAATCCACCGGCAGCGCACTGTCTCTGCCGTGCCGGTGGAGCGTGTAATCAAACGGGACGTCCAGCATGGCCACGTTTAGCAGCGCCTCGCTCTGCTTCGTCTCGAAGTCGAGCATGTAGCTTATGACGTAATCCTCCAACTGAAGTGCCGTCTGCTTGTCGGATGTCTCAAACGTTATGTTGTCCAACGCATCTTCGTAGGATTCGAGGCGAAGATACATGAAGGTGTGCGACGCACCGTCGGTATGAGACATCGGTTTGCCCTCCCTCCACTCGGAGGAATATACCGCCTTCATGATTCGCGGCTTGAGGACCGTGTCGAAATAATCTCCTACCTCGACAAGAACGTACTTTCGTGATCCCCGGTCGTCGCGGTTCAGCTTGATTACCGCATGAGCAGTGCTTCCCGAGCCGCCGAAGCAATCAACGATGAAACTGTCTTTGTTGGCGGCGTGAACGATAAAGCGCGTCACAAAATTAGCGTGTTTCGGAGCGAGGAAAATCCCTGACACGCCGAACATCGCAGACGTTTGTTTCTCACCGTCGGAGTAGTCCTGGAATACACTCTTCCCGATATTCGTTTCGACCTCGTGAAGCATCCGCTTCAGACGCGGGACTTTGGTCTCATCAGGCCCCCAAGCAATTCGGCTGTCTCGGTCAAGCGAAACAAAACTCCGCTTGTCCGGGGAGTCCTCGTCGTCATCGTAAGCAAACTTCCATCCGCTCTTTGGATGCGGGCACGGCTTGCCCTTCCCCCGATATGGCGGTTTGTAGAATCGCCAGTTCTTACTTGATGGATCTCGGGTGCTCGGGGATTGCTTCGTGGCTGGCATCGACGCGTCACCCTCCTGCCAAACCCAAATCTTGGCATTTTTACGTTTCGCATCTTTCTCTGGGACAAGTCGGCCGCTTGAATCGCGATATTCTGCCCGATTGTAGTTGAACAAACCTCTCCACGGGTCGTTCCCTTTTTCCTCCTCCCATTCAAGCCCTTGAGCCTCTATTTCTTCGCAGTATTCGATTTTGTGGCGCTCGTATAGAGCGCGGATCTGGGACTCAATCTCAGAAATCGGCGGGAAGGAAGGATTCAGTTTGGCCACAAGTGCCATGACCTCTTCAAATCCCGGTTTGGGCTCGCGAAACATCTTCGGGTCTTGCTCAACGACACTCCGATCTTTTGCGTAAACCTCCACATATTCGTGATTCGTTGAGTAATTCGGCGCTTGACTGTTGGTCGTGTTCATCGACCAGATGAGTTCTTCGATGCGGTTGTCTGCCCCGAACACTCGGTCCAATACGTGTTCCAGCACGGTCCGTTCTGCCTTATCAATGCTCACGAAAATGGCCCCGTCCCGAGTGAGCATCGGCTTGAGGCCTAAGAGTCTGTCCAGCATCAGGGTCGCCCAGGAGGAATGACGATAGCTGTTTTTGTAGAGGATAGCGCTGCTTCCCGTGTTGTAGGGGGGATCGATATACACGCACTTGACGCGCTCCTGGAAGGTTGCTCTGAGAAGGCCAAGGGCTTGGAGGTTTTCAGAATGTATCAGGATTCCATCGCACTTCTCATCGAAGTCTTCCATGGAAGCGAGCAAAACGTCTTTGAAACGCGCGTCAAAGAAGCGCGTATCGATGAGTAGCTTGTCGTGTGCTTTCAGGAAGTCTACCTTCAACGGCTCCTTGAAGCCCGGAGTTAGCAAATCCCCTTCGATTTCTTGAATGTGGAAAAGTCGCTTCCATTCCTCAATCTGCGCCTTGTTCTTTGCGATTTCGGGATAGATCTCCTCCGGCACACGGTCAAGCGTCACACAGTAATGAACTTCGGTAATGAACTTCTTCTTCTCAAACAACCGCTTCTCGAAGTTCTCAAGCTGCGCCACAAAGGCGATGATCTTGCGGCCAATTGTCTTGATGGTGTGCAAGAGCTGAAACCAACTCCCCGATCGTGCCTCGCCACCCGCCTCTAATTCATCAAGGTTCAGGACCTCGTTCTTCAGATAGAAATCCAGTTCCCGCTCCAGAAAGCCCTTCACATCTTTGTGAATGAAAAAGTCGGATGTGTTCGCACGTGTGTATATGCGCAAGTGGTGCTCAATCAAGCTCACGGGGTTGCCATCCGCGTCCTCGCGTTTCGTGGTCATCAGTGCGGCGAGCGCGGGTGGGTGCTCTTGCGCGGCTTCGGTCAATGTCACTAGCGCATCCGCTAATATGCCGTCTTGGCCTTTTTTCTTGGCTTTTTCATTACCGTTTCCGTTCCCTAGTGCGCCATTTTTCCCTTGGTTCTTGGTCACTCTGCCGTACCGGATTTCCTCGTCGGCTTCAAGGGGACGGAATTCGAATGGGAGCGTGACGGTTTTCGCGTCCTCGTCGAACGCGACTTCCCCGGACCGGGGGATAAAGAATCGTTTGGCGCCCTTCACGTTGTTCTGTTCCACATCTGCGTTGCGGAGGTTGAAGCGAACGGTCCAGCCGTCGTGTTTGTAACTGTAGTCGGTAAAGTTCTCGCCGGTCTTGATGTAGTATTGGTCGCTGTTCGCCCAGTGGAAGTACACCTCCTCACCGTTGTAAGGGATCGCGTACTTGTCGCGCTTAGAATAGCGGCGTAGAGACATGAAATCGCCCTGGTCGTAGTAGCGACTGAAAAAGGCGTAAAGATGGTTGAAAATTTCCGCTTCTAATTCGGGGGTAGACCTCGCCTTGCCGATGCGCTCTCGCAGCTCAAGGTATTGCTTGCCGACCGTGGTGTAATGAAACTGTGGGTCCAAATTGCCTTCGGGGTCCAAGGCTTGTTCCCCTAAATACCCCTTAATCTGAGTGGTAACGTCCGCGAGCTCCTGAACGAGTTTCGATTCCTGCGCCAGCGCACCGGAGGAAAGCTCTGCTGCTACACCATCGAGCAAGTCCTTCTCGATAAACCGCTCGATGACGGCCCGCTTCTGGTTCATAATTCGATAAATGCCGAAATCCAGTTCAGCGCAATCAAACTGGAATAGCTTCTTAAGCAATTCTTGAAACTTCTCGCGCGGTGTCAGCATAGGTTTAAGATCAGTTTAGAAAGTCCGGGTTGTTTTGGCCGACTTGCATCACAAAACGAAAGTTGAAGCCGCCGCGGGCTTGCCCTGCGAGTATGACTGGCGATGTGCGACTTTTCAAGGGCCGATTAGATTGCGATCTAGCGGGCCACGGTCACTGCCCACGTGACCGTAGGCCTTTCCTTCGATCAATGTAAAACAGCGCAGACCTGCCTGCCCGGCATTTTCCACTCGATCATCCGCTAGCGCTTATGGGGCAACCCAACTGCGAAGGGTGGGTTTTCCGCGCCCTGTAAGGGGACAAAATGGCCGCTGGGCGTTGCCCCCGGCAGGTGTATCGATCCCGTGCGGGGTTCCAGGATGCTAACTGCTAAGGCCCCTGCGCAGGGGCAAAATAAGGGCGAACGACATATTGTCCCTTAGTCCAATGGAGGGGGATTAGTCCCTAATGGCGGATATTTGCGGGTTATCCACCCTTCGCGATACGTGACATTGCGAACCCCTTTGCAAATTGTTAGGATACTGCTCCCGCCGTCGGCCAAGCTGTGCTTCGGGTTGAGGGCGGTAAACTCCATGATAAGGATTTAACGATGAACCCGTTCAAAGTCCTCTCCTGCGCTTTACTTTTCCTTACCCTTTCATTGGGTCTCGCAACACCCGTGAACGATGAAACCGTCCACGGCATCAACCCGGCGTATATGGATACGAAGGTCTCTGCCTGTGTGAACTTCAATCAATACGCCAACGGCGGATGGATGGCCTCCCACCCGATTCCCCCGGAATACCCGAGCTATGGAACATTCCGCGAACTGGCGGATAGAAGCGAGGAAACCCTCCGCCAGATTCTGGAGACCGCGGCAAGCTGGACGGATGCGCGCCCAGGAAGCGACGAGCAGAAGATCGGCGACTTCTACGCGAGTTGCATGGATACAACCCAAGTAGAAAGTGAAGGAGCCAAGCCTCTTCAGCCGGAGTTTGACCGCATCGGTCAAATCCACGACTTGCCAAGCCTCCGGGCGGAGGTTTCCCGCTTGCAGGGATATGGAGCCAACGTCCTATTCCGCTTCTCCGAGCAGCAGGACCGCAAAGACAGCACGCAGGTGATCGCCAGTGTTTTCCAGGGCGGAATGGGTTTGCCGGAGCGCGGCTACTACTTTCGGGATGACGAAAAATCCCAACAGATTCGTGACGCTTACGTGAAACATATCGCCAGCATGTTGGCTCTGTTGGGCGACGATGCCGCCAAAGCCGCGGCCGAATCCCAGACCGTCATGGCTCTGGAAACCAAGCTCGCACAGTCCGCGATGAATCGCATTGAAATGCGCGATCCCGACGCGACCTATCACAAGATGCCGCTGGCAGAACTTCAAAGCCTGACCCCCAACCTTTCCTGGGAGGGATACCTGAGCGAGCTGGGTTACCCGCAGGTCAAACAGGTCAACGTGGGTCAACCGAAGTTTTTTGCGAACCTGAATGAGCTGCTGGCCTCTGTGCCCCTCGATGATTGGAAAACTTACCTGCGCTGGCATCTGATTTCTGCGGCCGCTCCGGCGCTTTCCGATAATTTTGTCCAGGAGAACTTCAACTTCCACAGCCGCGTTTTGCAGGGAACCGAGAAAATCCTGCCGCGCTGGAAGCGCTGTGTGGAGGCGACCGACCACCGACTGGGCTTTGCTCTGGGCAAGCTGTATGTCCAGAAGGAGTTTCCGCCCGAGGCCAAAGCTCGCGCCGACAAGATGGTGCACTTCCTCATCGAGGCCCTGCGCGAAGATATCCAGACCCTCCCCTGGATGGGCCCGGAAACCAAGAAAGCCGCCATCGCCAAGTTGAACGCCTTCACTCCCAAAATTGGCTACCCGGATAAGTGGCGCGATTATTCCGCTTTCAAGGTAGACCGTGGGCCGTTCGTTGAGAATGTTCTGCGGGGCGACCTGTATGAGTTCCATCGTTCCCTGAACAAAATCGGCAAGCCGGTGGATCGCGGGGAATGGGGAATGACTCCGCCCACCGTCAATGCCTATTACAGCTCCTCGATGAATGAAATTGTGTTTCCCGCAGGAATTTTGCAGCCGCCGTTCTTTGACCCCAAGGCCGACGACGCCGCGAACTACGGAGGCATCGGCGCTGTGATCGGCCATGAAATGACCCACGGATTCGATGACCAGGGCCGCAAGTTCGACGCGCAAGGCAACCGCTCGGACTGGTGGACCGCCGATGATTTGAAGAACTTCCAGGAACGAGCCGCTTGCGTGGAAAAGCAGTTTGATGCCTACGTGGCCATCGACGACATTCACGAAAAGGGCAAGTTGGTGCTGGGCGAAAGTATCGCGGATCTGGGAGGATTGACGATTGCCTACAAGGCGTACCAGAAGAGCCTGGAAGGAAAACCCCGGCCGCCGAAAATCGACGGCTTCACACCCGAACAGCGCTTCTTCCTCTCCTTCGCGCAAATCTGGGCGGGCAACGACCGGCCGGAATTCATCCGGCTTAGGGTGAACACCGACCCGCACCCCTTGCATGGCATTCGCGCCATCGCGGCGCCCTCCAATATGCCGGCCTTCCAGCAGGCCTTCGGCTGCAAGGCAGGAGATCCCATGGTGCGCGAGGAACGCTGCGTGATTTGGTAGGCTGATCTGGATTGCGCAGAGCGAAGCTCTGCGGCTGACGAAACGCAGAGCTTCGCTCTGCGCAATCCACATTCACGTTTGCGCTCTCGCCTTTGACTTGGTCTTGCGGCTCCGCCGCTACAGCCGAAGTCAAGGACCGGTTTCTAGATCCATATGAGTCCGTCCGACCTTCCCATAGTTCTCGGTGTCGATGTCGGAACCAGTGGGGTTCGCTCCCTGGCCGCAACGGCGGAAGGGGACGTTCTGGCGGAAGCTCGCGCGGCGCTTTCCGACTTGCCCGCCGCAGGGTTGGCCCACGAGCAAGACGCCAACATGTGGTGGCGTGCGGTCTGCCACACGATTAAGGAGCTACAGAAGAGTCTGGGGACAGGCCGGCGTTGGGCTCGCACCGTAGGGATTGCGGTGACCTCGACCTCGGGTTCGTTGGTCCTGGCGGATTCGCAGGGCGAACCAGTTCGGCCGGCGATGCTTTACGATGATGGGCGCGCAGGAGCAGTCGCCAACGAACTCAATCGGCGGCTTCCCGCCGCGCAAGCGCACGTCAATGCGTCTTTCTCTCTTGCCAAGGCTCTTTGGGTGCGGCAAGAGGAACCGTCCGTCTGGGAGCGAGCGTCATACATTTTGCACCCCGCCGATTGGCTGACCGCAAAGCTCACGGGGCAATTTGGGATTTGCGATTACTCCAACGCGCTCAAGCTCGGCTACGACCAGGAGAAAGGCGAGTGGACTGCGGCGGTCGGCCTTGCCGATATCCCCACCTCCATGCTCCCCAGGGTTGTCGCTCCGGGGCATCAGGTCGGAGCGGTTTCCGCACGAGCCAGTGAGGAAACCGCATTGACCGCCGGCGTGCCCGTGCTTGCCGGGGCCTCCGACGGCCTCGCGAGCCTCATCGGTTCCGGGGCAAGCGAAGCGGGCCATGCCAATACGACCCTGGGAACAACCCTCGTTTGGAAAGTCCTGACCCCCAGCAAGCCTCGGCTGGGACCGGGGATGTATTGCCACCATCTCCCCAGCAATTTGTGGGCTCCGGGAGCGGCCAGCAACACGGGGCCCGGCAGCCTTCAGTTCGACGAACCGGGCGTGACCCCTGCGGAAATGGATCGGCGCGCGGCCTCGCATCTGCCTGCCTCGATTCCGTGCTACCTGCTCGGGGAGCGCGGGGAACGCTTCCCCTTTCTCAATCCCCAGGCCATATCGTTTTTCGAGGGGCGCCCGGCGTCCCCGAGCGAACGGTATGCGGCGCAACTGCAATCTCTGGCGTGCGTGGAGCGATGGGGCTATGAGCGACTGGAGGCCTGTGGTGTGACCGTGGGGAAGGAGGTCTTCTCCGCCGGTAGCGCCGCCGCCAGTCCGGTGCTGTCGCAACTTCGCGCCAACCTTCTGAATCGCACGGTGGTGCGTTGCGCGAGTCCGACAGCGTCGTTTGGGGCAGCCATCCTGGCCGCGGGAACAGTCCTCTTTGGGGGCGACTTGACCGCGGCCATCCGCAGCATGACGCGCATCTCGGAGTCCCACCCGCCTGAGCTTGAATCGGTGGAAAAATTCGAGAAGGCTTACCAACTCTTCCGCGCCGCCTGCGCCCGCCACGGCTTTGAGTGATCCCCCCGAATGGCTGGCGCATCCACGCATCACGGCAGGTTTTTCAATTTGATATTACGGAACTCGATACGATAGCCCTCCGCTTCCAAGCCCCAATAGCCCTTGGGAACTTCCGGAACATCGTATTCACCGGTCAAATCGCCATTGACCCAGAGGGTGATTTTCGGGCCATCGCAGCGAATTTCGTAGGTGTTCCATTCGCCGATGGGGTGGAGAGGGTTTACTCCCGGTGAAGGAGTTTTGAACGTAGGCGACAGCTCCCCGTGAATCAGGGTTTGGCCGAAAATGTACGCGGTGGCTCCCACCTGGGCTTGGTGCCAGACTCGTCCCTCCAGGTCGTTCCGCACGAAGACTCCGCTGTTATACGCTTTCAGTCCCTCACGCTTTTCAAAACGCCATTCCACGTGGAGAAGAAAATTGGTGAGTTCGTGATCGTAGCGCAGCCATTCGTGTCCGTGGTTGCCTTCGCAGAGGATGGTCCCATGATCTTTCGCGAGCTTCCATTGGTTGACGGGATCCAAAGCTTTCCCGGGCGGAATGGCCACGCGTGTCCAACCCCTCAGGGACTTGTGCGGCATGATATCAACCCATCCCGCGGGATCAGAGGTCAGAAAGTTACTCTTCTGCGCCAGCGGCTTTGCTGAAACCAATGTGAATTTCACCGCCCCCGCCACCACGATGCCATTGGCGCGATTGTTCAGTTCCACGTCCGTGGGGTCATGAAATCGGCCGAGCAGGTTCCACTGGCCCTGGTTATGATTTTGGTCGATGGGGAAGGCGAGGCTTCCTCCTCTAAAATGGACAAGGAAATTGGCATCCGTTGCCAAAGGCGTATTTGCCTGGCCGGTATTCCCGTACCAAACCGAAATCTCATAATCCCCCGTCAGAGGAGTATCAAATCGCCAGATCGCGGAGGCAGTGCCCGGTCCCGGTGGAGCCCAGAGGCATTGGCCTTGGCAGTTGCTCGGGCCTTTCGAGAGGGACCACACTCGGCTATTCAATTGCAGATGCGGGCCCGCCGCGGGAGGATTGATGGTCAGCTCATCGGGAGCCAACGCCTGCAAAGCCCTTGAATCCCGCTGCTCGATGACGGCCAGGCTCTGGTTGTTTTCCCAGTCGGAAAACGATTTGGCCTTGGCTACCATGTATTGAAGGTGCGCGTCCAAAGCCTCCTTCAATTCCGCCGCCACCGCCGGGACGGTGTTGCAAACATCGCGACTCTCGCCGGGATCGGTGAGCAGATCGAAGCACTGAATCCTGCCGCTGCGCAGGCTCTCGATCAGCTTATAGCGTTGGCCGCGGATGGAATACTGCGGTTCAATAACCGACACTTCTCCGTAAACGTAGGGGTTAACCTCCGTAGCGCTGCCGTCCAGGATTGGTTTCAAGCTTTTGCCGTCCACTTGCGGCGGTATGGGGAGGCCCTCCAAATCCAAGATGGTGGGCAACAGATCGTAATGCCCCGCCAGGGCATCCACGCGGCGGCCCGCCGGAATGTTCGGCGCCCAAATCATCAGAGGAACGTGCTGGACCATATCGTAGACCGAACGATGGTCGGCGGTATTGAAGTCCTGGGGATGCGAGAAGAGCAACTCGCCATGATCGGACACCAGGACGATGATCGTGTTCTTCATCAGGCCCAGATCCTTGAGCGTCTTGAAGACCTCGCCGAGATAGTGATCCGCGTACATAATCTTGGCGGCGTAGAGCTGCCGAAGTCGGTTGACGGCGTGAAAGTCTCCCAGCACGGCGCGGGTGGAAAGCTCGTGGCTATCATGACTGTTATCGTTGTACAGGTCGGGGTAATCATCCGGAGTCTTGAATTGATCATATTCGCGGGGCGGGTTGTAAGGGGAATGCGGCTCCATAAAGTGCAGCCACAGCAGGAATCGTTGCTCGCGATGCGCCGTGAGCCATTGCTGGGCCCAGGCGAGAGTACGCGGAGCCGTCAAATAATGAGGGTCGGACAGATTCGGGTACTCAGGAACCTTCATTTGGCTGCCGGCGAAAAGCCTCAACTCGTCCCAGTTTCGCCCCGCCACATCCCAGATCGCCCAGCAGTTGGCGATGTCGACGGCCGTCGCCATTCCGTAAGGCTTGAGAAGCTGGGGCAAGACGAGCTTTTGGGAGGAAAGGGTCAGGAAATCAGGCACGGGCGGGAGGCCGCCGGAGAGCATGGGGGTTGTGATCTGCCCGCCGCAACTTTCCGGGGGCGGTAAGGTCATGCCATGGACCGTCGGGAACATGCCCGTCAGAATTGCGCCGAACGAAGGCGTGGTCCAACTGCCCGCCGAATACCCGTGCAGGAACACAACCCCCTCGCGGGCCAGTTCGTCGAGGTGGGGAGTGTTAGGCGAAGGATAGCCATACGTGTGCATGAAGTCCGCGCCCATCTGGTCGGGAGTGAGTAAGAGCACGTTGTAAGGCGCCGTCGCCGGGGTTTGTCCATAACTCCGAAACGCCGG
>JBEKAD010000128.1:0-10567 GCA_050018435.1 Terriglobia bacterium | reverse complement strand
GCGGCTCGTCTGCGTCGATCTTCGAGTGCTTGGAAATCGCGTCGTGGATGCACAAGTGTTTTCATGCACCCAGTATATCGGAAGAATTAGAAATTGTCACTGTATTTTGCGAGATTCAGTAAGAGTCGGATCGGGAAGACGTAGATCCCCGCCAGAATCCAGGAAATTGCATGAATTCCACTCTTTCGTGTCGACGAGATGCTTCAGGACGAGAATGCCGAGACGATCAATGGGTAATGACTGAACCTCGTTAGGTGTAAGTTTTAGGAGAGACTGGACCATGTGGGGCTCCTTCTTGGGTCAACGATATTGGCGCTCAGACACGGCCCAATTTTGGCCGTCGACTGCGGCAGTTCGATGGTCACGTTCATCTGAACACTTGCGACCAAGTGGGATGATTGGTCAGAAGTCGTCCTGTCTTTCGGATGACGCACGCGGCCTCCGCATGTCGTGTATTAAGCGATCTCGATCAGCCTCAGACAAATGCCGCAATCTACGCTGGAAATAGTATAATTCCTCCGGCTCCATGCCCCCATAGAAACGCGGGTCGTGCACCGTCTTCGCCGGGTGTGGAAGCCGAAACCGGTGCTTGCGTCCGAGAAGACCGCGTCCTATGACCAAGTAAACACCTCGCCCGAGCCAGTAGCCTGCGCCAGCAAGCCACAACAGTATGGCCAAGGTGACCCAGGAGAACCAAGCAAAGCGCTGCCCCCCCGGAAACAACTCTGGCCGCGCCCACTTGAGTTCCATCACCCCGAATACAGTGGCAGTGCCAAGAGCTAGAAGTAGCAATCCCAAAAGTACAGCTCCAATTCCGGTTGTCGGCTCTTCTTCCGCTGTCCCAAACGGCTGTCGTTCGGGGGTAATGATTGGGGGCAGATCGTCTACGACAATGTTGAAGCGTAGTTTGTCAATGTCCAGACTTCCGTTGATCAACATCTTGACGATGAAGAATTCCCTCTTGTTCAAGAGTTTGAATCGGATCTCGACCTTGGTCCGCCCATCAAGCAGTTCCACCGGGCCGATATTGACTTCCCTACCAGTTGGCTCGACGTGGAGGATCCTGGCTTCGAGCAGTTTTGCATTCTTCGGAAGGGTGACGCTGAGCGGTTCAATTAGATCGCGAATCGCACGCTGGCCCTCGTTGGCGATCACGAATTGTAGCTGTAATAAATCTTCTATCTTGGTGCCCCGATAGTGAATCTCAAGAGCTTTCCGAACCTCAGTATCGTCGACGCCAGACAACACCGGTGAGGCGAACTGGATGTATGCGGACAAGCGTTTGCTGACGGATTTCCTGTAGAAATACAGGCTGATAATACCCGACAGTGCAGCGCCGACAATCAAGCTAGCAATCGCAATCTGAGCCTCGGTCATCTATGCGCCTCCAAGCATTCGTGATTGACGATCATTCGGGGAGTGCTTCATGACGCCTAACCTCCCAGGGGTTCCCGGGCTGGCTAAAAGATGGAGGCATTAAACGACTTATTAACCGGAGATGCAAGGGGAAAGCGGAGGTGTTAGGTGCCGGGTGTCAGGTGTCAGGGGCGGGGTTCGGGATACGGGACACGGGACGCCGCGGGACAAGGCGAAGCGGTAGGTGGTAGTTAGTAGGTGGCAGAGACAATGGACGGGGACAGATAACAGAATCCCGCTTAGCGAAGAGCGACTTCGAGTGGCGTCTTCTTCAGGGAACTGACACGCAGCACGGAAAACCCTATGACGTTTCCTTCCTCGTCCACTCGTTCCATCACCTGATCGTTCTCGGTGGGGCGGGAATAGCCCGGCTTGTTCTCGAAAGTGACTTCCAGGAAGTCGGCCTCGGGATCCAACCACATCTTCACGATTTTTTCGGCCATAGAAGGGTGCCTTTCTTCACCCGGTCTGTCAGGTACGCGGTCACGACGAAGGCGTCGTCAATCAGTATCTTGACCACAACACCATGAAACCACGAGGTTAGCATCCGGGTCCACACCAACGCAATGCAAAGAATGTGCCGCTGCCGAAGCATAAACGACCAAGGCCGCGATTGCTCGCGGCGGCTGGCGCGTCAGAGCGAGCGCAACTCTGCGACTCACGTCTCCACGGCGCCAACGGTGATTGACGATCATTCGAGTTTACCACCCCCTGCCCCCTCCTAAAACAGGAGGGGAGTTTATTCATGAGGCCTGGGGGCGGGACACGGGGCACGGGATTCGGGAAGCCCGGCGCTACATTCAAATTAGGACACTACCGGTCCCCCGATTGTGGGGGCAACATCAAACAGGACAAAATGCCTGCTGGCCACTGCGGGTATTCGATGATCGGCAGGCCGAGCGCAGCCTGTCCCCTACATTGCCCGGCAGGAGACAGGAGTCAGGAGACAGGGGTCAGGAGTCGGGACTCCGGACTCGGGGTTATGGCGGAAGGCGATTGTGGAATTGAGAATACAGCCTGTAAGCTGTGATTTGAGCGAATCTTCCGGCCCGACGCACTTTTTCAACCTGCTGGCCTCAGAGCGATGTCAGATTCTGAGCATTCATGGCCGAAAAGTCGGCCACCCATAACATGCATGACATAAACGACTTAGCCGTTTATGTCATGCAGAGTCCCCCAGGGGAAGCGTTCTGACAAGACGATGTCAAAAAGGAAGGTCTGCCTTGTAAGTTATTGAAAACACATTGGCTGATAAGGTTATCCTTGTAAGTTGATGCAAATAAACAAGTTGACTGGCCTCGGTGCTGACATTATTGTCTAGTAGTGGGCATTAGTGGGGTATCCACCAAAAGGGCAGAGGGAGCGAGCACGCTGCGGAGCAATTCAGCGCCTATGCGCCCTTTGTTCCCGACAACTGAAAACTGAGAACTGAGAACTGAGGACTTATTACCCCCAGGCTTCCGGGTTCACCAGGTTCGGTGGGCGTTGGCCTGCCAGTGCGGTGAGCAAGTTTTCCGCCGCCATCATGGCCATCGCCAAGCGAGTCTCGCTTGTGGCAGTGCCCATGTGCGGGGTTACGACCACGTTGGGCATGGCGAGTAGGGCGGGGTGAATCTGGGGTTCAAACTCGAAGACGTCAAGGCCCGCGCCGGCGATCCGTTTCGACTGGAGCGCCTCCACCAGGGCGGCTTCCTCGACTACTTTTCCGCGCGACGTGTTGATGAGGAAAGCGGTGGGTTTCATCAAGGCGATCTCGGCGGCGCTGATCAGGTGATTCGTATCAGGGGCGAGGGGAACGTGGATGCTCAGGAAATCGGCTTCGCGCAGAAGCGTTTCGCGATCCACGTACTGCGCGCCAAGTTCCTGTTCCCGCTCCGGTGTGGGGCGGTCGAGGGAATGATAAAGGATGCGCATGGAGAAGCCACGGGCGCGGCGTGCCACGGCCTGGCCGATGCGCCCAAAGCCGTAGATGCCCAGCGTTTTGCCCGCCAGATCAGTGCCCCACATGCATCCCCAAGTCCAGTGGCGCCAATGGCCCTCACAGACATAGCGGTCGGCCTCCACCAGCCGGCGCGCCACGGCCATGAGCAGCGCGAAGCTCAGGTCCGCCGTCGCCTCGGTAACCACTCCGGGAGTGTTGGTAACCAGGATGCGCCGACGCGTGCAAGCCGCCACATCAATGTTGTCGTAACCAACGGCCACGGCGGAGACCACGCGCAGGTGCGGCGCCTGCTCCAACACTTCCGCACTGACCGGCGTGCTGGAAGTCACCAGACCCTCGACCTCCCGGCAAGCTTCCATCACTTGCGCGGGAGGGAGCCGCACGTCCTCCGGGTTTTCTGTTACCTCGCATCGCGTGGCGATCCGTTCCACTGCCGCGCGCGGCAGCGGGCGAGTAATGAAAACTTTAGGTAGACTCAATGGTTTCCCCCAGAAAGGCATTGAAACAGGGTTGATACCATAAGGAGGTCAATGAAAGGCTCCTGTATGGGGGGACGCGCCGCACGCCATCCCACGCTCACATTCCCGCGGCTTTTCGATAGCGTACCATATGCCCTTGCAGTTCCGTGTTATCGGGCTCGAGCGCCAGAGCTTTCTTCTGGATATCCACGGCTTGCTGATAATCCCCATTCACAAAGTGAGCTTCCGCCAGGGTATCGATGAAATTCCCCTCTTTCCATTGCGTAAGCTTCACGGCGAGTTGAGCGTGGTCCAGGGCGGCCTTGGGGTCGCGAAACTTCGGGTCTTCGCACGTGGCATAGAGCCATGCCAGGTTGTTATGAGCTTCCGCGAAGCCTGGCGCAAGGCGCAGGGCTTCCTGGTAATTCTTGATGGCGTCAGCGTAAAGCTTCTGTTTGTCATAAAGAACCGCCAGCAGCACATGGTTCGCAGCGAGCAATCTTTTGCCCTGAGCGGTTTGGGGGTTTTTCCCGAACACATCTTCGAAGATCTGTTGCGCCTTCTGGGGATCGCCCTTCAACTGGTAAGCCAGTCCGAGTTCGAGCCGGGGATGCTCATCTCCCTCGGTCAAGCGAATCGCTTCCTGAAACTCCTGTATGGCTTGGTCGGTTTTCCTCTGCGTCAGGTAATACGTGCCCAACTCCTCATGCGGTTGCTCCTGGTGAGGAGCCAAGCTGAGCGCTTCCTGGAAACTCCGGAACCCGCGGTCATACTGGTGGGCAGATTCGAATCGCTCACCTTGCGCCAGGAGGCGGTCCATGGCCTGGATTGCCCGGTAATGGTTTGCCGTTGCGGCGATGGCAACGATCACCACCGAGAGCGGAAGGAAAACCATCGACTGTGAGGCAGGCTCAGCAATTTCGCCCTCCGGGAGGTCGTGCCGGGGAGGCGGAATGACGAAAGCCAGCAGCACACCGCTTGCCAATCCCCCCAAGTGGCCCCAGTTGTCGATGCCGTGTACCGAAAGCCCCAAGGCCAGATTCAGGACTATAAAAGGGATCATTCCCCGCCCGAAGGCGCGGCCCCAGCGCGGGGGAATTACATCGCGGTGAACGTAGCCGGTGACGAGCATCGCGCCGGCAATTCCGAAAATAGCCCCGGAAGCTCCCACCGAGACGTTTCTCGAGATCGCCATGGAAAGGAAAGCGCCGCCCATGCCGGCGGCGACGTATATCGTGAGGTAGCGGCCATAGCCATAGACGCGTTCCAGGATAGGTCCCAGGATATAGAGGCAATAGCTGTTTCCCAAGATGTGAAGCCAGCCGCCGTGGAGGAACATCGGCATGACCAGACGCCAGTACTCACCGCGCCGCATGTAGGGTCCGAAGGCGGCGCCAAGGTTGAGGAGAACCTGGGTGTTGTCTGCTCCCCCGGCGAAGATCTCTACAGCAAAAAAGAGAAAATTCAGGGCAAGAAGGGTCAGCGTGATGAAAGGCCAGAAGCGGCGAGGGGTGACCTCGTAATCTTGCGGGTCTGCGGGTAAGGGTAGTGGTTGGTCAGCCATAGGATAAAGTCGAATGCGAGATTGCGCCCGCAGAACCGCTCCTTAGGGAATTATACCATCCTGACCGCAATCGCGAGTTTGCTTCGTGGCGCTTGTTCCCGATTTCCTTGACAGTTACTTCCAGACCGGAAGACAATCGGCGGGGCCTGGGGACCATGAGGCCGGATTTCTCACCACGGGATTGGAAGGGCGGGGCTTTAGCCCCGCCGTTACAAGGCCTTCCTGATTATTCACGTGCTTCGCGCCCCGCGCAGCTTGCGGCCGCAAGCTGCGCGGGGCGCGGGACGAACAGAGGGTGGGAGCCGCGATTTCGGCGGGGCTGAAGCCCCGCCCTTCTGGTAGCCACCCCAAAAACGTCCCACCGTGGTGCAGGACCAAGCCCAAGTCTTCCCCACAAGAAGAGGGAGCCATGCTGAACAAGAAATGCATTCGGAGGTTATCTTTCGTGTTATTCGCTGTGGTGGCCAGCGCGCCGGCGGCTTCGCCTCCGCGCCTGGTCAATCCGCGCGATTTTGCCATCATGCCCTGGGACAGCTCACCCTCCGATCCCGCACAGTTGCAGTTGATGAAAGAGGCCGGCCTAAATATCTCGGGGTTCTGCACGCCAAAGGATTTACCCCGTGTACTGGCCGCAGGCCTTGCGTGTTTTGTTTCGGACCCCCGCGTGAACGGATACGATTGGGTAAAGATGCCACCGGATTCCGAGCTGCGCAAAAATGTTGCCGCAGCAGCCCACGAGGTGGAAAATAATCCAGCGGTTCTCGGCTTCTTTCTCCGCGATGAACCGAATGCGGCCTTGATGCCGGGGTTGGGGCGGGTGGCAAGCCTCCTATTGGAGGCCTTACCCGAGAAGTGGCCTTACGTGAACTTATACCCAAATTACTCCAGAAGCACGCTGTTGGGCGCCCCCGATTACGAAACCTACTTGCGGCGATTTGTGGAAAGCGTTCGTCCCCCCTTCATCAGTTGGGACAACTACTCGGTGATCGAGGGCGAGATGCGCGACAGGTTCTACACGAATCTGGAGTTGGTGCGCCGCCAAAGCCTGGAATCCAAGATCCCTTTTTGGAATATCATCCTCGCCAACACGCTTTTTAACTACATGGAGCCTTCCGACGCCACCTTCAGCCTCCAGGTTTACAGCACCCTGGCGTACGGGGGACGCGGGATTGAGTACTACACCTACTACACTCCCCCGGCGCATAACTATCGTCTGGGCGCCATCGATCAGTTTGGAAACCGCACCGCGACTTGGGACATGCTGCGGCGAATCAACTACCAGATTCACGCCCTGGCGCCCACGATGATCCGCTTGCACAGCACAGGCGTTTACCACTCACCCGACGTCCCTCCGCAGGGCCATCCGCTTTCCGAAAGCCGCTTGGTGCAGGACGTGCAGGTTTCCACGTCGGATTTGCTGCATCCCACTCCCTGCCGCTTTCTCCTGGGTGAGTTTGAAGATGCCCAGGGCCGCCCCTATCTCATACTCGTGAACAAAGACTTGCAGCAGGCCTTCCATTTCCGGTTTCGGATGAAGCAGGAGGGGAAGAAACTGATTTGGATCTCTCCCTTCACGGGGGAAGATTCCGGGGATAAACAGGCAGGTTGGCTCGCGCCCGGCGGGGGGATACTTCTGCGCGTGGAGTAATTACCGACCTTAGCGCCATAGGGCGAGGGAACCCCCACACTTCGCTGGCGGACTCGGGTCAGAGGATCCCCGGAGGCGAGTGCCGGCGGGAATCCAGGCGCTCGAGGCCCGCTCGCCAGGCCTCGCCCAGGGCGCGCTCGTATTCAACCGGAGTCACGCGGCGGTCAATCTCCGGGAATTCTGAGCGCTTCACTTTTCCCGCCGGATAGTATTGTGCCATGAGATTGACGTAAGTCGCGGGCGAAAGCTCCTGGGCGATCCAACGCATAATCTCCCCTGTTCCCGCGATGTCCCCGGGCATCACCAAGTGGCGAATCAGCAGTCCGCGTTTCGCCAAGCCGTCTTCGTCAATCACGAGGTCTCCGACCTGTCGGTACATCTCCTTGAGGACGCGGCGGGCCACCTGCGGATAATCGGGAGCGCGAGAATACTTGCGCGCCATCTCGGAGTCCCAATACTTGAAGTCGGGCATGTAAATATCCACGATGCCATCGAGGAGTTCCAGACTTTCCATCGAATCGTATCCGCTGGTGTTATAGACGATGGGCAGCCGCAATCCCCCTTCGATCGCGAAAGGCAGGGCTTCGATAATTTGCGGGACAACGTGTTCGGGAGTGACGAAGTTGATGTTGTGACAACCACATGCCTGGAGTTCCAGCATCATGGCCGCGAGCTTGCGAGGAGGGGCTGGTGAGCCTCGCACTTGCCAACTGATGTCGAAGTTCTGACAGAACACGCACCGCAAATTGCAGCCGGAAAGGAAAATCGTTCCCGACCCTCGCCAGCCGCGCAGGCAGTCTTCCTCCCCGTGATGAGGAGAATAACTTGAGACCGTGGCGTAGCGGCCCGTTCGGCAGACCGCGAACTTGTTATCGAGCCGGTTGACGCGGCAATGACGCGGGCAGACCCGGCAGCTTCGCAGGAGATCCAAGGCGCGCTCGCCGCGAGGGAGGAGTTCGCCGCTGCGATGGAGGTGGAGGTAGGCAGGTTCGAAGGTCCGATTTTCAATGTGCGCTTTGTCGTGCATGGCCCGCCAGTAGCAACCGCGTGTCGGGTTGCCCTAAGCATGTCATCTTCGGGCATTTTGGAAGTGGTGCAGTCTGAATTTTCCGGGCGCCGACCAGTGCTGAGTGGCGTCCCTTTTTCGTTACGCCTTTAGAACGGATTGTATCCGTTCCTCGCGCACATCGTCCAGCACGCGTCCCCAACTCGCGCCCGTTGCAACCGTCCCTCGATGAACCCACAGTCCGTCCACCTGGATCATCGACGGCGGATGCTCGGCGGGTCGCAGTAAAACCCCGCCCGGCTGCTCCACCGCCTCTAATTCCATACCGGGCCTAAGTCCGAGCCTTTCCCTGAGGCGTTTGGGAAGAACGATCCGGCCCGATTTGTCCATCTTGAGGTTCATACCGTAAGCCGTGCCATTTGCCATAAATTATGGCAAAGAAATTCTGGAGCTCAGTACCGGCCGCAGTCGCGCACGGTTTCGTACATCGCCAGGACGTTCTCAATCGGCACGCGCGCCTGCACGTTGTGGATCGAGTTGAAGACGTACCCTCCGCCTTTCCCGAAGGTCTTCAGACGCGAACTCACCTCCTTGCGAACATCTTCGACCGTGCCGAAAGGCAGCGTTTTCTGGGTGTCTACGCCGCCGCCCCAGAAGGTCACTCGATCTCCGAACTCCAGCTTCAACTCCTCCGGCGCCATGCACGACGCGGAGCACTGCACCGGGTTGAGAATGTCAAAGCCCGCGGCGATAAAGTCAGGGAGCAGGGCGCGGACCGATCCGCACGAATGAATGAATGTCTTCCACGCCGTGTTCTTGTGCACCCAGTCGTTCACGGCCTTATTGAAGGGCTGAAAGAGGTCCCGATAGGCCTTGGGAGAGATAAACGGACCATTCTGTTGGCCGAAGTCCGTTCCCGAAAGGAAGACCGCCGTAACGCGCTCCCCCACGACTTTGTGAATTTTCTCGAGATTCTTGATGCCGATTTCACACTGGCGCTCGAAAATCTTGTGGACGAAGTCGCGGCGCGCCACGGTGCTGACGTACCACTCCTCAACGTCGCGGATGCCCTTGGGATGTTTCAGCCAGGGGCCGGGGACCAGCGCAATGTCGCCGAAAGCCGTCCCTCCGAAATTCGCCAGCACGGCTTTGTCGGTTTCGGTCCAGATTCTTTCCGCCTCGCGCCCCAGATACGCCAAGTCCTCATCGGCAATGGGAGAAAACTCCTCCAGGTTATCTTCGAGCTTCAGATGGTTGTCATCCAGCGGGAGTTGGCGGGGAACCGAGTCAAAATAGAACCCGCCTTTGGGCATACGGCCGCTGGGTGGCACGGACTTGTCGCCCTCGGGGTACATCAGGATGTCGCCGTCCTCGTCCGGGTCGATGTTGAAGCCTTCCGGGACGAGCACCGGTGTACCGGCAAAGGTCGTCCAGGGTTTCCATCCTTCGTTCTTGAAACCAAACATCGTGGAAGGTTTTCCCAGGCCGATTACGTCGATGCCGAGGGCATCCATCAAATCGGGTTTGATTTCCCCCAGCATCTGGTAGGGTTCCACCACTTTTACCGGAGTGCCGGGCGCATCCAGGCCCAGCGCCTGGCGAAGTTGGTAAACCGTGTCAACCTGCATCCCCGTCACGGCGCTCGCACCGAGGTCCACCGGCACGCGGTCAGATTCCTGATGATTCAACGCGCGATTGACGCGTTGGCGTGATGTCAGCATGGATTCCTCCGAGAAAGCAGTAGGCAGTAAACAGAAGGCAGTAGGCACTAGGCAGAAAGCGCAAATCCGAGACAGGCTGATTGCTCTCTTTGCTCTGCCCAATCCCAACTGCTTACTGCCTACTGCTTAGTGCCTACTGTTTTCCACTAAGCCGCGCTGTCCAGGCGCAATGGATAGCCGCCGTACTCGCGCGCGGTTCGGTACATGGCCAACACGTTTTCCACCGGCACGAGCGCCTGAACGTTGTGAACGGCGTTAAAAACGAAGCCTCCCCCGGGACCGAAGGCTCTGATTCGTTCGCGAACTTCCTCGCGGACCTCCTGGGGTGAGCCGAAGGGAAGGGTGCTTTGGGTGTCCGCGCCTCCTCCCCAGAAAGTGACTTGGTTTCCGAATTTCTTTTTCAGCTCAAAAGGATTCATATGGGCGGCGGAGCACTGAACGGGATTGAGGATATCAAACCCCGCGGCGATGAAATCATCCAGCAGAGCCCAAACGGAACCACAACAGTGAATGAAGGTCTTCCAAGTTGTGTTGCGGTGCACCCAGTCGTTGACCTGTTTGTGGAAAGGCATAAAGAGATTGCGGTAAGTCCGGGGAGCAACAAACGGCCCATTCTGGGCGCCGAAATCCGTGCCCGACAGATACGCTACCGTCGGCCGGTTGCCGACCGCCGCATGGATTTTTTCGAGATTCACCAGGTTGATTTCGGTCTGGCGTTCGAAAATCTTGTAGATGTGGTCGCGCCGCGTACTCAAGCTGATGTACCACTCCTCGACATCGCGAATTCCCCGTGGACACTTCAGTCCCGGCCC
>JBEKAD010000127.1:0-10573 GCA_050018435.1 Terriglobia bacterium | reverse complement strand
ATCCGGGGCGAAGACCAAGGAGGTTCTGATCCCCGCGATGACTCCCCGGAGAAATCATGGCGCCGGATGAAGAGCGGGTTGTTGTGGAGCATCTGAGCCCCGGGCGGCTCATAGTAGGCGTAGTTCAGGCCGGTCAGGAAATCTCGCAGGAAAGGGACGAGCCGGCCACGCGCGTTCGCCATTTCCTTGGGTGCTCCCGGCGTGCGCAGGGCTTCGACGATGTTCGTATCCATCTCGGCCTGGGTGTGCGTATCGCCAAATCGCCCGGAGGTCCACTCGATTTTTTCACCCGTGGAAAAGATCGGCTTGGGCATTTCAAACTCGCTCAGCTCTTCGGCGAACGGGACCAGCGTTGCCGCTGGGGCTTTTCCCTGGGCCACGAGGGGCAGGCCATCCCCCAGAGCGAGCAACGTGTCGAGCGAAACCAAGCGCTGTGCTTCCAGGACCGAACGTATGCGATTAGCGATATCTTCCCTGACTTGGGCGCGACGCGGGCTGGTCGGAGGGGGCCCCGCCACCAACTCAATGATGGCGTCTTGAGATACATGGGGTTTCCCCGTCGCCGCGCGCATGAGTTCGGCGAGCGAGGTGCGAGTTGCATCGTAAAGTTCAGGGGTAGAATGGATGTTGGCAAAAGGATGGAAAACCCGTTGCCAGGAATTATTCTGATCCGCCGCGGGAATCTGCTCCTGGCGCGCCAGGATTTGCCAGAGGCCGCTCTGGGCTTGCAAGATTCCTATCGTCTCGGCGCGCACGGTGGGATCCGGGATGCGGTCGAGGGCCTCTGCGGTATTGATGAATTCGGTTATGGACGCGTCGTTAAGAGGATTAAACTCGGCAAAGGCCAGGTATTGATGGCTGTATTGCGCAAAATTCTCTGCCAGCAGGAGGGTCGTTTGGGGGCTCAAAGGTTTTCCGCCGGCGCGCCCGCGGTCGATCTCGCTGAGCGCCAAATAGGCTTGCAGAGGTCCCTTGGGCGTGTAAGCGCGAGAAAGACCAAACAGCGCCTCAATCAACTGCTCCGGAGTGTTCAAACGGGTGGCTTTCTTAGACCAGTCGCGGGCGAGTTTGGAATCGTTTGCCGCACGAACGATCTCCGCCCATACCTCCAGATTTCCCGGCACATGGGGTTGGCCGTCCGGGTCCAGCGGCATCCTGGTTACCAACAGCAGCAGTCCCGGGTCCGGACGGAAAACCGATTTCGCCGGGCTGGGAGAGATATCACGTCCGCGCAGCGCTTGATAAAACCGCGCCAAGCGGTGAGGCTCGGTAAAATACGCCTGCTGAGGCCCGCTCACGCGTGACAGCGCGTCATAATAAGGAGCCAGCCACCCATCATCCTTGGTGAGTAGCGCCGTGACGAATTCTCCCGGTGCATGGGGGCTGACCCCTACCAAATGTTCCCATGCGGATTCCGCCTGCGGTCCGCCGGGGACCAGCACGCGCCCGGCTCGAATGCGCAGTTGTTCGCCATAGAAATCCAGCAGGGGCGCGAGGGGCAGGAGCCCCTCGATGCCCGGAGCCACCCGCAGGGCGGATCGCGTTTCATCGTCGATCTGAGCCAGCGCCCAGTAAAGCCGGGCCAGCGCCGGATCGCCCAAGAGCGCGTCCAGCAAATCCTTGTGATTCTTGTTCCGGTCGTTTTCCATCCAGACGCCCGCGTCAAACAGCACCGGCAGTTGCGTGTTGCTAAACGGATAGATGAACGGCTTGCCGCTCTGAAGCGCTTTTTCCAAATCGGCGAGAGGGAATCCGGAATCGACGGTGGTAAAGGCCCGCTTGGAATTGGCGGTCTCCAGGGTGGCATTCGGCCCGCAGGGTTGCCGGAGCCTGTAGCCAATCACACTTAAGAGACGCTGGGCATCATCACAATTGGCAACGCGAATGTTGCCATCCGGGCCCGCCAGCGTCTGTAATTCTCGCGCCTGATCCACATACCGTCTGACCAGGATCAAGTACTCGGTGGGCGATGAGGTTCGGCCTGACCCACCATACCCGTCCAACACGACTTGGTGGGAAAGAAGGGGCAACACTTCTTCCGGCGTCACCTTACGGCTGACGGCCGCCAAGCGTAGAAAAGGTTCTAGGGGACCTGGAATGGCCAGCGTGGGAGAGGGCGGCGCGGGGCCTCGGGGGGCAGATTTATCCGCATCGACGGGAGCGGCGGGGGATGGCGGCGTCGCGCCCCAGGTTTTGTGAGGCCATGGCGAAATGGCGAGGAAAAGAGTCGTCAGTAGAACTGGCACTGGGCGATAGGAAGATCGCATGACTTGAGTCCCTCCCCGAGGCTTAAGGCCAAGTTGTTTTCAAGGAATCTTGCCCGCCGGGGAGGGAGTTGAGCCACCTTGAAACGTGGGCAATCATTTCGCTGGCCCGGGCATCAAGCGTCGCGTTCCTCGCACTACCCCTTGTGTTGTCAGCGATTCCGTTGCCACCCACCCCGTAGGGGGGAGTATACACCAAACGGCCTTGAATGGAATGGGGTCAAGAGAGTTTTTTCCCCGCGCCGAATCCCCTATTTCCGTACCTTTCCTCCGCACCTCGAACACACTGGGGGGGCGTTCAAGATCCAATAGGTGGAAGGGAGTATGGCGAGGGTGGGATGCTCGAAAATACCGCGGCAGCGCCGCCGGGGCAAATTATACAGACCGACATAAGTTTTTGCGCATCGCCCTGTAGCGGCGGTCTCTGACCGCCGGTCGGCGCTCAGAGAGCGCCGCTACAAGTTATGTCGCTCTGTATAGTCTCCACGCTGGCCTAAGCGGAGTAGACGCAACGGCCTCGTGAAATGACCCTCTCGACTTTAAGGGTGTCGAGTTCACGCCGGAAGATCACTAAGTTCGCCGGCTGGCCCGCGGCTACTTGAGAACAGATGGTGCGTCGCCGCAGCAAATTGGCCGGGTTCGCCGTCGCCGCCTGAATTGCCGATGCCAGCGTACACTGGGAAAACTTGATGAAGACCGCCACTCCACGATTCATGGTAAGGGCGGAACCGGCCATCGAGACACGATCGGCCCTGACCACCTGGCCAGAAGGCAGGAGATCAATCTCCGTTCCCACCAGCGAGTATCTTCCGGGAGGCAATTGGGCGACGTGGACCGCGTCGGTAATCAGGATGCATTTATCGATTCCCTTCACCGCGACAATCACTTTGACGACGTCGGGGGGCAGATGAAACCCATCGCAAATAATGGAGGCGTGCAAGGATTCCGTGGCGAGTTGCGCCCACAGGGGAGCCTTGTGCCGATGAAGATACTCCGGGCAGCCATTCCCCAAATGCGTGTTGAGGGTGGCGCCCGCTGCCGCCGCCCGATGGACGTCATCCGGCCCGCCGTCCGTGTGGCTGATCGCCACGATCACTCCCGCGCTCCGCGTTTTCCGGATGAAATCCTCCGCGCCGGGCAGTTCCGGGGCCAGCGTGACAATTCCAATTCGCCCGCCCGCGGCGCGTTGCAGCTCCAGGAATTCATCCCAATTGGGGGGCCGCATCCATTGGGGATCGTGCGCGCCATGCGACCCGTGAGGGGAGATAAAGGGGCCCTCCAGGTGGTAGCAGGGAACCGCATGAGCAAAATCGGGGTTCATGCGCGCCGCCTGCTCGAGGATGGCGAAATTCCTCGCCAGCGCGGAAAGGGAATTGGTGATGAGGGTAGGGCAGAGGGTTGTGGCGCCGCTGCTCCAGATGGCGGGCAGGACGCTGATCGCTTTCTCCGCGTCCAGGTCCGGGCTGGAGAAATCGACCCCCGCAAAACCGTTCACTTGGATGTCAATAAACCCCGGGCTGATAAATGGCAATTCAGCGCTCGCAGCGCCGGTAATGGCAACCGAGCTTATATGTTCGCCAGATATTTCCACTTTTGCGCGACCAACCCCGGGAATATTTCCTTCTAACTGCATGCTCTTGCCCCCCATTTCTTTTCTGATACCCAAAGACACCATTTTACTGGCGGAAGAACTTTCCTACAGGCGGCTATATCCTGTCAAGAAACTCCGCCCGCGAGGCTGCGAGTTGCCCCGAAGGGGCAAACCGTGGGTAGCCGTGGGTGAAACCCATGGAACGAAGCGAAAAACACGTGTCGGCCCTGAAAGGGCCGGACTACCATGTTGGGGTTGGAGTATTTCGTTTGGACGTGCTATCCGCAGGTTGAAACCTGCGGCTACTAACGGAAGGCCCCTCCGGGGCCGTCGGACCGAGGGCATAATCCCGCTTTCGACGAATTGGGCAAGGTGCGGCGGCCTCCGGGGTTGGTGTTATACTTCACGCCCTTCACGGAGGTGAAGACCCAAATGCTCATGCCTACGCTATCAAATCGAATTCGCATTTGCTTTATGGCCCTGCTCGTGGCCTTGCCGGTTCTGATGCTGCTGCCCGCTCAGGCGGGCGCGCAAAAAAAGTCGCCGGAGGAAATCGACCGCCAGGTGGAGACCCTGCTCAGTAACCTGACCCTTGAGCAGAAGGTTGACCTAATTCACGGGACCAACGGCATGTTCAACCCCCCCATGCCCCAAATCGGCCTGCCCCCTCTCAAAGCCTCTGACGGGCCGATGGGAGTTAAGAGTTGGGGCCCGACCACAGCGTATGCGATCGGGATTGGATTGGCGGCCTCGTGGGACACGAAGCTGGCGCAGCGCGTCGGTGTGTCGCTGGGCCACGACGCGCGGGCGCGCGGGGTGAACTTCCTGTTAGGCCCGGGCGTCAACATCTACCGCGCGCCGATGAATGGCCGCAATTTCGAGTATTTCGGCGAAGACCCATACCTCGCCGGGCAGATCGCCGCGCACTACATCCTGGGCGTGCAGAGCCAGAACGTGGTGGCCACCATCAAGCACTACGCCGCCAACAACTCCGAATATCACCGCCGCCTGATCAACGCCATCGTGGATGAGCGCACCCTGCGGGAAATTTACCTGCCCATTTTCGAATCGGCGGTGAAGGAGGGGCACGTCGGCGCGGTGATGGATTCATATAATCTGATCAACGGCGAGCACGCGACCCAGAACAAATACCTGAACACCGACGTTCTGAAGAAAGATTGGGGATTTCGCGGCATTCTGATGTCGGATTGGGGCGCCACGCACGACGGCATCGCCGCCGCTAACTCCGGGCTGGATAGCGAAATGCCCTCCGGCGATTTCATGAATGCCAAGACCCTCTTGCCGGCGATTCAGGAGGGCAAAGTTACGGTCGAGACCATTGACGACAAAGTGCGGCGCATTCTGCGCGTGGCAGTGGAATTCGGCTTTCTGAACCACGAGCAACAAGACCTCAGCATTCCGCTCTACAACCCGCCGTCGGAGCAGGTGGCCTTGGAGTCGAGCCTGGAAAGCATGGTGCTGCTCAAGAACCAAGGTCCGCTGCTGCCGCTCGATCTGAGCCGGGTACACACCCTCGCGGTCATCGGGCCCAATGCTTACCCTGCCCAGCCGACCGCCGGCGGCAGCGGCAACGTCGATGCCTTTGCCCCAGTGAGCTTCCTCGCGGGATTGAGCAATGCCGTCGGCGCACGCACCAAGGTGCTTTGGAGCCCGGGCCTCAAGAACCTGAAGCAGCTTTTCCAGGGGCGCGGATTCTCCACCGACCCGCAGGGCCAGCATCCCGGTCTGAAGCAGGAGGAATTCGACAGCGGATCATTTGCCGGCCAGCCTGACCGGGTTAGCGTGGTCGCCAGTGTCAATCACTGGAACAATGAATTTGTCCAGCCCACCGGCAAAACCCTCGCGGTGCGGTGGACGGGCTACTACACGCCGCAGACGTCTGGGCCACAGCTTTTCATTACCGCGGGTTTTACCGCGGGATATAGCGGCGACACTTACCAGCTTTACGTGGACGATAAACTGTTGCTCAAGGAAACCCCCGGTGACGGCGAGCCGCAAAGCGCCGAGGTCAACTTACCGGCGGGCAAGGCGGTGCCGATTCGGTTTGAATACGTTTCACAAGCCAACCTGATTCGCGCCGGCATGGTGGCCCTTCCGCCAGCGGAAGTGCTCGTGCCCAACGTAACGAAAATCGCGGCGCTGGCCGATGTCGCCGTGGTCACGGTGGGCTTTGACTCCTCCACCGAAGGGGAAGGCCATGACCGCACGTTCCGCCTTCCCCCGGGGCAGGAAGTTTTGATCAAGGCCGTCGCCGCAGTGAATCCGCACACCGTGGTGGTGCTCACCGCGGGCGGCAGCGCTTCGACGAGTGGTTGGCTTGACGGCGTCCCCGTACTGCTGCACACCTGGTACGCCGGATCGCAAGGGGGCAACGCGCTGGCACAAGTCCTGTTCGGCCGCGCCAACCCCGGCGGCAAGCTGCCCATGAGCTGGTGGAGCCGCGAGGAGGACGATCCCACCTTCGACAGCTACTACATCGCGCCCGGTTCAGATGACTCGAAATACACCGAGGGAGTTTTTCTCGGCTATCGCGCCTACGGCCTAGCCGGGCGAAAGCCCCAGTTCCCCTTTGGCTTCGGACTCTCCTATACCACGTTCGCGTTCAGTCACCTCAGCGTCACGCCCACCACGGCCAGCGCGGACGCGGCGATCACCGTTAGCTTTGACGTCGCCAACACTGGGCGTCTCGCCGGGGCGGAAGTGGCGCAGGTTTACGTGAGCGATCCTTCCGCCACCGTGCCGCGCCCGGAAAGGGAACTGAAGGGATTCGAACGCGTCACGCTCAAGCCCGGCGAGAGCCGCCACGTTACCGTTCGGCTCAATCGCCGCTCGCTTGCCTACTGGGATGTGGACTCCCACGGTTGGAAAGTTGACCCCGGCAGGTTCGTGGTTCGCGTCGGCGACTCCGCCGAGAATACCCCGCTGAACCAGGAGATTACGGTGAAATAGTGCGGGTTATCCGGCTCGCCAACTCCGAATGAGGGTGATAGTTTCAAGTTTGAAACTGGCCGTCATGCTCACGATACTCTCGTTCTGTAATGGGAGGCTCGCCGAATTCCTGAAGGTAATTGTTCATTTCATTCAGGGGCTGACGCCGCCCACATTGGATCATCCGGACAAAATAGGGTCGTAGTTTGGTGAGGTAGCCGCTGCGTCGCAACTCGCGGCATAACCAGATGGTACCGTGGCACTGCATTGCGCGCTGTTCAGCCCACTCGCGTCCCAAGGGATCATCCACCAGAACCATGTTCGCCGAACGCTCAGCGGCTTGGATGACCGCCTCCGCTTCTCCCTCATCCTTGCCCGCTTTCCGGTGCTCACGCGTGTCCAAAAGCCATTTCACCAATGCGCGGTCGAAATCATCGCAGCGTTCAAAGATGGCGAATTCATCAATCGCCCTCAAAGCAGCCCGGTTTCGTTCGCGTCCGTCCTCTAACTCTCCACGCACTTTAGTAGGTACGAGCACACGCTCAAAGAGCACAGAGATCGCTCCAAGAAGCTCCGCACTTTGGAGGCTGACGAGGACTGTCGTATCTATTGTGGCGATGGGTTGCGACACCGATTGTGCGCCTACTTTGAGTCTGCACCAAACAACAATAGGGCCGTCGCAAAGATTGCAAGGCCGATGAGCGCCGTCTTTCCCTTTTCAGACTCGTGCTTTTCCGCAAGAAAACGCACGATCTGCTGTTCGGTCTGTGACGGGTCTGCAAGATTCACAATGAAGTACGGCTCAAAACGGGCATAATACTCCTGTGGAACGCCCGGGCTCACAATAGGGATGAGGAGCTTGCCCGAGGCGAGCGCCCAATTCATCTCACTGATAGCGCTCGAGACGGGTTCGTGGGTGATCACTGCGAGAACCACATCCGACTCGTTCAATTGCCGTTGGACCTCGGGAATGAGCTCAGGCGACGCAACGTGGCGGGTAGTGGCAGGCGGAACGTAAATGGTCATGCCGTAAACCGCGGCTATGGTCTGCAGCCGGAGGGCAATGATCTGATCCGCCGCAGTGCTGTAAGAAATGAAAACCTTCATGCTCGCCTCCCGAAATCTATCCAATCCCACCTGTCCATATGGTCCCAATCCAGCCCGGTTTTGCAAGGGCGCCTCAAGGTTTAGTGTTCTCAGACGGGCCGTCCCCAATTACATTGTCGATTATAGACCCTTGGCCCCACGCATGAAGCAAAACTATTCGCTACCCCCTCACTGGCTGTCGGAGAGCCTTGCCCGTCCTTCTTGCCGCCGCAGAAACAATCTGTTAGTCAGCGAGTGGAAGACATCCCGGGGGCTTTGTCCCCGGCTATTTTCTGGCTTGTAGGGCACGAAAGGCTTGTCCCCGGCGAATACATGGTCATCGGCTCGCGCAGCGCGCCTAGATTAGGGTTTGGCGGGCGCGGGCACTTCGATGACTATCGTGTGCTGGCCGGCGGCGGGGAACTCAAGAACGATTCGACCCTCTTCGATTTCGGCGTGGCCATCTTTCGTATAAGGATCATGGGGCATCAGCGGCCAGCGGGCGACCACATCTGCCGGCAAGAGGAAGCGCGCCCCCGCGTGTTCGAACCAGGCGCCGGGACGCCATGCAAACGGTGCGGCGGAGAGGGTACTCTTATCTCCCGCTGCCGTCGCGACGCTCTTGCCGAGGTGGGGCAGGATCGTGAAATGTACGGCCAGAGATGGGTCGCCGGATATCGTGTATTCCAGGCGCTGGCCGCTCGCGATCTTCAAACCAATCTGGCCCCAGCGCTGGTTGTACATCAGCGACACCCCCAGTTGGCCATCCGGGAGCAGGTGGGCGGCGGTGGGTACGTGCAGCAATCCCGGCGGTGGAATGAAGTTGGGATCTTCGTCGCCGGGCTTGAGCGCCAGCAAGCGAGTATCTCCCAGGGTGAAATTGCTCCAGTGGGGCTGCATCTTGGTGTTTCCGCCACCGACGATCAAACCCGGCCCGTCGTGGAACACGCTGACAAAGTTCTGCCGGTCCTGAATCCAGCGCTTTTGGATCAGGGGAGCAGTGAAGGCCGAGATGACCACAAACCACGGGGCACGCCGCAGGACTCTGGCCTCGCCGCTCGGCAGCGTGTAATCACAATCACCATTGGGAATGTCAATCGCATCGCCCTCCTCGCCCCAAAGCAGCAAGGCGGCCGCGTCGTCCGCGGGAATCGGCCCCGGCAAGTGACCGATCTCGCGCATCAGATAACCCCGCCCCTCGGGACTGAAGGTGAAGCCGACGTTGGGTACGCGAACCTTGCCGAGATAGGGGTTGCGCTCGTCAATGGTTTCGACATCGGTCCCATCGGGGTAGGTGAAATAGGAGTGATAAATCGAAGCCTTGCGGAGAGCCGCGCGAACCGATTCGTCATGGGAGACAGCCAGGTACACGCCGAGCGCTTCGATATAAACCTTGTCGTAGAGAATCAGCGGGCCGGAATGCTCCGTCCAGTATCCCTCGGGAAACTGGGCTTGGACCACGCGATGGAGCATGTCGGTGCTCTGCTCGCACCAATCCGGCCGGTCAAAAACTTTGCCGGCGAAGTAAAGCCCCATGGCGTGATGCGAGGCGATATTGTGCAGAGGTGCGGTGCGCTCCTCGTTGGAAATGCCGTTGTAACCGAGCAGCAAGGCTTTTTCCCAGCGGGCCCGGCGCTCCGGCGGCATGGCCGCGCGGACCATTTGAAATGCGCGCAACCAGCGCGTGTAGATCCAGGGCTGATAGATCTGGCCCCAGGTGGAGCCGTCCTTTTTGTTGAACAGGAATTGCCCATTTTTGTCCTGCGCGTCAATCAGCGCGTCGCCGCCCGCCATGATGGCGTCGAGCACTGGCGCGCCGTGATAGTAAGGGTTGCGCGGGTCGTGGTAAGACCATGCAGTGGCCAGCGGCAGCAGCACGTTCTGGTCGGTGGAGATCCAGATGCCTGTACCGAAGCGCCCGGTCTTGGGATCCTGCGAGCGCAGGATTTCCGGGACCTGGCTCACCAAATCGGTCAGACAGCGATCTTTGTAATGTGCCGGGTAGGACGCCGTACCGGCGGGTGCGCTGGGGGCGATCAGTAAGGCGGCGACCAAAGCTAGGTATCGGGTTTTGATGGCGGGTCCTCCGTTGCGTCGATTTGCCGTCTGCCTCAGCGCGTTTCGAGCGCCAGCACCGTATCGTTCGCGTCAGGCGCTGGGCGCGGGGTTTCAATTTCCAGTTGGTCGCCGTGTTTGTGGAATGTGAGTTGTTGCCTGCCGGCGAGTAAACGGACGGAGGCAACGCCCGCCGTCAGACCCTCCACCTGGAGCTTGCCGTCGGCGGGCCAGTCGAAAACGTGCAGGTACACGGTCTTGTCCTTGCGCGTCGAGCGGCCAAAGGAAAGATTCTGCAATGGCCCGTAGGTAGTGCCATAAATTGAGTCACCGTTGATTTTCAGCCACGCGCCCATGCCGTGCAGCCGCTCCACAAACTCGGGCCGAATCGTGCCATCCGGACCCGGTCCGACGTCGAGCAGCAGGTTGCCGCCCTTGCTGGCAGTGTCCGCCAGCATCTGGATCAGCTCCTTGACCGATTTAAAGTTGTGCTCATCCTCGTGGTAGAACCAATTTCTTTGGGTGATGACCTGGCACGTTTCCCAAGGTCGGAAGTCTTCGGCTTTAGGGACGACTCCGGCAACCGTGTCGTTAATCACCTTGAGGTTGCTGCCGGCGACTTTGTTGG
>JBEKAD010000126.1:0-10596 GCA_050018435.1 Terriglobia bacterium | reverse complement strand
TAACCGGGGGGAACGTAGGGCTCGCTTAGGGGCTTGCCATTCACCAGCACGTGGCCATCGCGAATACTTACCTCATCCCCGGGCAATCCGATCACGCGTTTGATGTACGACTTGGACGTATCGAGCGGATAGCGGAAAACCACCACCTCACCCCGCTCGATGGGCCGGAAGCGGTAGAGAAACTTATTGATGAAAATCCGCTCGTGGTTTTCGAGGCGGGGCATCATGCTGGTGCCCTCCACCTGCACGGGCTGGTAGAGAAAGACAATGACGATAAAGGCTAAAAGCACCGACAGAATAAGGTCGCGCAGCCAATAGCGAGTCTCGAAGAACCAATTGTGCGCAGTGCTCGTCTCTTTCCGTTCGTCAGCCGCCGCCAATTTGATGTGCTCCTCGCCCCGCTGGTGCTTCGACCTATTTTTATACCATAAATTCGTCGTAGCGTACCAGAGTTGAACGGTCCCGCGCGGGCCAAATCGTGTGCCAACGTTGCCGTGTACTCAAGCGCGGCCGGTGCTTCATCCCCCGCGCAAACACTTCCCCGACCATTGCTTTTCCGCAACCGTTTGTGTACAAACAAAATGGGCATTCAGTTCCAGACTTACAACTGGGATTCGAATGGGTTAGGGGATGTGGTTGAGCTGGCATAATCCGTTTGCGAAGTTAGCGGCATGCGCACTGCTTGCCGGATGCACCTTTCTGGCCCGCACTCCCCAGTTGGCGCAAACTCCCTCGCCTGAGGCGCAGGCGGTAATGCCCACCACGGCCGAGGCACCGGCGTATTCGGCCAATCGCGGCCACTGGAATTTCGGCGCGCAGGTGGGATACTCCATGGAGTACGGCTTGGATTGGCACGAGGTTTCGCACATCCAGATGCTCATCGCCCAGCCCCAGCTTGGCTTCATCGTGAGAGATTTCCAGCGCTCTCCGGTGCGGCGCTTCGAGATTATCAACGAGGGAATTCTCGGCGGCTCCGTTCATCCCGGCGGGGCCTACTTGGCCGGTGATGCCTTGATCTTCCGGCTCGATGGCAGGGACCATGGCCGATGGGTTCCCTTCTTCGATGCCGGCGCCGGCGTGCAGCGCACTCCTTTGAGCATGCACGTCCCGGAACTAAATGGATTCACCCAGTTTTCGCCGCAGGGGGGATTCGGCTTGCAGTACTTTATCCGGCCGCAGCGTGCCTTGGTGTTCGAGTGGCGAACCATCCACATGTCAAACGCCAACCTCGTTCCTCCCAACATGGGTTTCAACAGCAGCATGCTTACGATTGGCTTCCGCTGGCTGCGCCGGCCCAGGTAATTTTGGATTTTCGATTTTGGATTTTGGATTGAAAGGCCAATCACTCCTGAACCCCCTGCGGCCGTCGGTTTGTCAACGCTGGCAAAGCGCCTGTCAAAATCAAAGACCTTTCTTTGCCCATCCGTCTCTTGCATATAAACGCGTCCCAACCTCAAAGAAGGCCTTTCCTACGGCAGGCCCCCAGCACACTTTACTGGCAAACTTCGCTTTTCCTAAGGAGGGGAGGTGCGAAGTGGGGGTGCTTCTTAATCCAAAATCCAAAATCTAAAATCCAAAATCATCCAAAAATGTCTTTAACCTTCTCGGCGGCACGGCGTTCCAAGGGATGATTATCAACGCGCACGAAGGGAGCGAGAATTTCCAGCCAGCGCCGATGCTCACGCGACAGGCGGGTGGGCGTGACGACGAAGACGGAGATGTAGAGGTCGCCGTGGCCGCGGCTTTCCAAGGTCGGCATACCGAAACCACGCAGGCGAAAGACTGACCCGCTCTGGGTGCTCTCCGGGATGCGCAGGCGCTCCTCACCGCGGAGCGTGGGCACAGTAATATCCCCTCCCAGCGCGGCCTGGGAAATGGAAATCGGGATGGTGTAGTAGAGGTCGTTACCGCGCCGCTCGAAGAAAGTGTGCTCGCGGATTTTGAGAATCACGTAGAGATCCCCGGGACCGCTGGCGCGCGTGGCCACGCCCCCTTCGCCGGCTACCCGCAGGCGGGTACCATCGTCGACGCCGGGCGGAATCCTCAAATCCAACACCCGCTCCGTGTTTACGCGGCCTTCGCCATTGCAGTCGCTGCACATCTCGCGAATCACTTGGCCCAGCCCTTGGCATTGCGGCAAGTGCGGGTCACGGTAAAAAATCCCTGCTGGTGCCGAAGTTGCCCGCGCCCGCCGCAGGTGGGGCAGCTTACGGGTTTGCTTCCCGGCTTGGCGCCCGTTCCGTTGCAGGGATTACAGGCCTCCCAACGCGGACTCTTGATCTTGGTGTCCAAGCCGGTGGCCGCTTCTTCCAGGCTGATTTCCAGGTCGTAGCGCAGATCCGTTCCGCCCGCGCTACGGCTGCGTCCGCGGCCGGTCCGGCCAAAAACGTCGCCGAAACCAAACAAGTTGCCGAAGATATCTTCGAAATCGGAAAAGATTGTAGAGTTGAAATCCGGCGCCCCGCCCCCGGCGCCTCCTACGGCCGCGTGTCCGAAGCGGTCGTAGGCTGAGCGCTTCTGGGGGTCGGCCAGCACGCTGTACGCTTCCGTAATCTCTTTGAACTTCTCTCCCGCTTCCTCTTGGTTGCCGGGATTCCGGTCGGGGTGGTGCTGCAAGGCGAGGCGGCGATAAGCGCTCTTAATCTCCTGCTCGGCGGCTTCCCGTGTTACGCCCAAGACCTCGTAATAGTCACGCTTCTGCTTCAATCCTCAACCTCAGTTGTGCGGAGATTCATCCGAAGGCCGTGCCCGGCCGCGTGCCCTTAGCCGACCGATATGGATCGCACTGCGCTTTGCCCCTTCACTGGTGACGCCGGCCGGCGGTGGTCCGCATTTCTCACCACGTTTGGACGCTCTAAGCGGGCTGCCGGAAGGGCGGGGCTTTAGCCCCGCCGTACCCGCCCAGCCACTTGATGGGGCTTTAGCCCCTGAAGCCACACGCCATGGATCGAATGGCCCACCGTGGCCAATTATCAGGCCACGGCTTCAGGGGCTAAAGCCCCTTCCTATTCCCGTGCCGTTTCGGCGGGGCTAAAGCCCCGCCCTTCCACACCCGTTGTGAGAAATCCGGCGTTGCCTTACGATTCATCCGCAGTGTCTTGTCCGGGCTTGCCTCCTACCGCCACCTTGACAATCGACGGGCGCAGGAGCTTGTTCTTCAGTTTGTAGCCGCGCTGCAACTCTTCCACAATCTCATGCTCGCGACGGCCTGGGGCGTTCACGGTTTCGACTGCCTGATGCAGGTAGGGGTCAAACAATTGGCCGGCGGTCTCGAGCGGCGTCAGTCCGGCGCGGCCCAACACCTCGCGAAGTTCACGGTAAATGAGTTCCAGGCCTTGGTAGAAAGCCGCCGGCACGCTTTCGTCGCGGTGCCGAAGGGCGCGCACGAAACCGTCGAGGGTGGGCAGCAAGGAGCGCATCAGATCTTCCGCCGCGTACTGGCGCAGATCCTCTTTCTCCTTATGCGTGCGTTTGCGGAAATTCTCCAGCTCCGCCTGCTTGCGCAGCAGACGGTCATAGAGGTCTTTGTTTTCGGCCAGCGCTTTTTCGTAAGCTTCCGCCAACCCCGCGGCGGGCGCGCTGGGCGCCGCGACCGCAGCTTCCTCGTTGGCAGGCGCGGATTCGTTCTCTCCGGCTTGGCCGGATTGGGTCATCATCATCCCGTCTCTTTCGTTATCCATAGATTCCGTGCCATCCGCTATCCGGGACGCCCCCGGCGCGCGCCGTCCCATCTTTTCGGGGGAAAAGCCGGTTCAATTGGAACTGAGCAGGCAGCTACATAGGTGGGCCACATACTCGACCGTGCTCATGGCGCGATCGTACTCCATGCGCATGGGTCCCACCACGCCCAGAGCGCCCACCGCGCGGTTACGGTAGTGCAGCGGCGCCACCACCAGGGTGCAATCGTGCATCTGCTTCTCGGCATTCTCCCGCCCGATCAGGATGCGCACGCCCGCTTCCGGGGTTTGCAGGCAGGCGCCCAAAATCCGCCCCAGCTTGGCTTTCTCCTCCAAAGTTTTTACGAGCTGTTTGATCTTCTGCACATCTTCATATTCCGGGCTTTCCAGAATCTTGGCGGTGCCGTCCACAATCAGCCAGCCCGTCTCCTCTTCCGAAAGCGCGCCCCACATGAAGAGCGTGGCGACGTTCTTAAGCAGGCGGTCGCAGAGGATCTTGTCGGCCTCCATGCGATGGAAAACTTCCAAGCGAATGGTGCCGAGTGACCAGCCGTGGAACTCCGCGTTGAGGAAGTTGGCGGCTTGGTCAAGCTCCTCCTGCGTGAACTCGTCCTCCAGGCGAACCACTCGGTTTTCCACCAAATCGGGCTTGGAAACGATCACCACCAGCACGCGGTGGTCAGGAAGGTTGATAAACTTGATGTGCTCCAGCAGCTTTTCTTCCAGCGCCGGCGCCAGCACCAGGCCCACGTTGCGCGAAACCTCGGAAAGGGTGCGGGAAGCTTTGACCATCAACCGCTCCAGCCGGTCGCCGTCGGAGCGCAAGGTCTGGTCAATGTAGCGCTCCGTGTCAGGGGACAGACGCACGCCCGTCACCACGCGATCCACGTAAAAGCGATAGGCCTTTTCCGTCGGAACGCGCCCCGCCGAGACATGCGGTTGGCTCAGGAAGCCGCTTTCTTCCAGCACCCCCAGGACCGAGCGAATGGTCGCCGAACTGACCGGGGTCGGCATCTGCGCAGCTAGCGCCTTGGACCCTACGGGGAAACCACTGGCGATGAACTGGCGAACTAAAGCCACCAGAATTTCCCGATCGCGATTTGAAAGGTCAATTTGCCACTTCATCTTGGCCCTAACTGACAAGATATCAGAAAGGTCGAGGCTAATGACGCCTCAATTCATTCTATCGGCGGCGGTGTGCGGTGTCAAGATTACGCGAATTCGCCAAAATCTTACTCCTTACCTAGTAACTCTCCAAAGGTGGCCGCATCTCCACTTGGAAAGTTGAGTTGCAGAAGGCAAACCCACTTACGTTCTGGCTCCAAAACTTCTGGTGGAGCCTCACGCGGATCGGAATATTCAAAACCTTCAACCCCCGTGAAGTCGAAAGTCGCCTCTAATTTCAAACCTGTCACGACGACCCCTGAATCATCAATGAGCACGGAAAAGCGCACAAACGGAAAGTTTGCATCGTCTTTAACAAGCGCAAGGAAGCCGACATTTGCTTCGGCGCTGACAAGTACAACAAATATTGGCGATGAACGTTCTTTCCAACTGTTGAATAGTAGCTTTGCTTGTTCAAGAGATGAGCGCATGTTTCTTTACCTTTCTGGACTCTTAGGATTCAAAGAGGCGTCTTTCTTGGCCTCGGACCTTCATTTGAAGTGCCAGCGTCCATTGCAGGTCTTGCGTCCAATACAATGATCTAACGCTCTCCCAATCCCCACTCCTACCGTTGCAGGCCCAACCGGATTCTTCGTTTCCGGGCTTCTCGTCTCTCGCTGATTTTACGTCTTGTGACGCGGTATATCTCTTGGAGTACCCAAACAGCGCAAGCCGCGGCGCTGAATAGCATCCACGCCCCAAGCAGAAAATGCACCAAGGTTCGGTGGTGTCCTAAATCTGTGTTGATGGCGATTTTCTTGGAACAAGGATTGCCTCATTGGGCGTGCTTTTCAAACCTTAGTTTTGAGAGGGTCGCTTGGACAAAAGCGGCAATCCACCACGGAATCGCGATGACCCCAAAAGCGAGGGCAGCAAGCAAATGAACGCCGCTAAAATCTTCTGGATACGACCCTGTTCGCAACCACAACCCCACGACGATAACCTCGGGAAGCACTGTGGCCGCCAGCCATAGCTGAAGTCCTGGGGGCATGAAGAAACTCAATCCCTCCGCGAAGCTGAGTTGCGGCCACTCTCGGGAGCCGTCGGAGAATTTGGTTTTACAAGAGCGGCAAGTACGGCTTCCAGGGCCGAGCAAAATGGGTTTTTTAGTTAACGTTCTGGCGTATGTCCACCCACATGAAGGACAAGCGCTCCGGTAATACTCAATGATTCCAATTGCCATGCCCCAATCCGCGAGACATCTCCCTTCGGGGAGAAGTTTAGTCTTGCATTGCGTAGGTGGGAAGAGTAAAAAGAGAAGGGTGCCGCTAGAACGCTGCGCCGCTCACAACCCGCCTTCGGGACCCGACCGCCATCGCGTCTCTCCGTTAGTGGGACGGCAAAAACCATGAAAGTTGGGGATTGCCTTGCTGTCAAGAAGATTTGCGATGTCGCTTGGACTATACGGCCAACCAAACGGAGCGGGCCATAAATGGAGAATCAGGCTTTTTTTGGCATTGTTGCTCATTATGTGTCACGCCCTAAAGATGTTGTTCAACGGCTTCACGGCTGCGGATACCTGGCTTCTGGTTATCGAGGTGATGGTGCTGGCCTTAATTTCATATGAGGTCATCTCCAGTGTCCTGCACAAGCGGAAAATGGTTCAGCGCGTTGCGGAAGTATTTCCCTTCGTGGAGAGGGGCCAAAAACTCCACGCGTCTGTACCCGAGCAGCGAAATGATATGTCCGCTCAGGATATCGAAGCTAATCAGATGTGGATGGAGAAGTTCAAAGCGTGGGATTCTGAAACGCAGGCGCTTCTTTCCGATAAGTCTTCCAAGGCTGCTTCCATTTTTATCCATGTGGTTACCGCCGCAAAAACTGATCGCGCACGCTGGGACAGTGGAGGTAGCGTGCATTATCTTTACGGCGACATCGGAAACATCTACCAACTGCTGCAAATAAAGCTGGATAACTTGCATAGGATCATAGAAAATCCAGATGCTTACTTTTGAGGTTTTTCGCAGGGCGAGGATTTTTATCGCCTAATCGCCACCCGCGAGAGGCGCTTTATGTGGTCAGTAGTTCTTCCAACCCCCACAAGTGATCGGTGACGCCTGCTGCCAAGGCAGGACGCGGCGGGATTCTACACCTATTTCCAGCAGTTTGTCGGTTATCATGGGGTGTCCTTTCAGTCTATAGTTTGATGCCGCTGAGAGATTCCAGCCATCAACGCAGATTTAGGACACCACCGATCTTCCTGCTTCTTCTGTTCGCATCGGTGTCGGCTGGCCATATTTCCATCTATCCGCCGGATTACACCTAAAGGTAGGTGTCGATCCGCTCCATGATGTCCACGAGGTTCTGTATCTGCCGGTCGAACATCGGGCACTGTGAGGTTGGGGTTGACGTAACGTCCCAATTTTCCTCGATGCCGGCGGTGTGCTGGAACTTGGTCGTCGCTTGGGGAGCCATCTCTTTTTTGAAAAAGTCATTAACCTTGGCCATCCAAGCGTTCCATTCTTCCACCCACCGACCTTCACGCTCTTTTGTGAAGTCAACGCGAGTTCTTGGCCACGGGCAGCGCTCGCGTATCTCCTGGCCTTGCGAAATCAGAGCCGAAAGTCCGTTGATCTTCCTTTTAGAATCTTGCGAGGATAATAGAATCTTACCAACAGGTACAAGACCAAGTTTTTCTTTATATGATCTGATAAGGTCATCCTTGGCAGCCAAGCGGGAAGCATAGACGTACTTTTCCAATATCCACCAAATTGCGATTAGCCCTAGAAACCAAGTAAATAAGAAGATAAGCGGGGCACCTTGGATCACGCTGTACTGTCTTTCGACGTGGTTGAGCAGCCAATCCATGGGACGCCTATCTTATCGGAAGCGCCCCGTTTTTCAATCGGAAAATTAGGCATCTAACCTACCATCTATTTCTCAGCCTGAGACATTGCTCTCGACTCAGAGTACGCACGGGTTCTATCGCAGTGGGTTTGCGAAGTATACAATCCCCCCTTTCTTCTCCCGTGCGACACCGAGGACGAAGTGCGCCATGCCATTCCTCGGTTTCAAGCGCGGGGCCTCGCGTTCTTCGGCGATCGCTCCGTCCCAGTCGCCCTTGCGTCTGAGCGCAATGCCAAGGACCAAGCGCGCCGGTGCAAGATTGGGGTTCAAGCGCAGCGCCTCGCGATACTCCGCGATCGCACCGTCCAGGTCTCCCTTGTTTTGGAGCGCGAGGCCGAGGTCGTAGTGCGCCAGGACATTATTGGGGTTCAAGCGTAGCGCCTCGCCTTCTTCCCGGATCTGGCCATCCCAGTCGCCCTTCTTTCCGAGCGCCCTGCCGAGGTTGACGTGCGCCATGTCATCCTTGGGGTACAAGCGCAGCTCCTCGCGATACTCCGTGATCGCACTATCCCAGTCGCCCTTGTGTGTGAGCGCATTGCCCAGGTCGTAGTGCGCCCGTGCAAGATTCGGTTTTAAGCGCAGCGCCTCGCGTTCCTCCGCGATATCTCCGTCCCAGTCGCCCTTGCTTCCGAGCGCGACGCCCAACTCGAGGTGGGCATTTGGGTTATGGGGATTTAGGCGCAGCGCCTCGCGTTCTTCCGCGATCTCTCCGTCCTAGTCGTGCTTCTGTCCGAGCGCGAGGCCGAGGTTGACGTGCGCCTCGGCATAATTGGGGTTCAAGCGCAGCGCCTCGCGATACTCCGTGATCGCGCCATCCCCGTCACCTTTCTTAAAGAGCCCGTAGCCGAGGTTGTTGTGCGCCAGGGCATTATTGGGGTTCAAGCGCAGCGCCTCGCGTTCTTCGGCGATCTCTCCGTCCCAGTCGCCCTTGTCTCCGAGCGCCACGCCGAGGTTGACGTGCGCCATGTCATAATTGGGGTTCAAGCGCAGCACCTCGCGTGCTTCAGTGATCTCTCCATCCCAGTCGCCCTTGCTTCTGAGCGCATTGCCGAGGTCGATGTGCGTCAGGGCATCATTGGGGTTCAAGCGCAGCGCCTCGTGATACTCCGCGATCGCGCCATCCACGTCGCCGTTGTTTGCGAGCGCCCAGCCGAGGTTGACGTGCGCCAAGTCACTATTGGGGTTCAAGCGCAGCGCCTCGTGCGCTGCGGACGCAGTATCGTCCCACTTCTGCTGCTTACTCAGGACATAGCTCAGGCTCACGTAAAGGTCGGCGTTCTGCGAGTCAAGCCGCAAGGCCACGCGATATTCCTGCTCAGCCTCGGCATACTGCGTTTTCTTGGCGAGTTCCGCTCCGTGCGCCACGTGTTGCCGAACCTCGGCCTGCCGCGCCTGCGCCGCCGGATCAACGGTTGTGGGCTTCGTCACCTTGGCGCTCTTGAGTGCCGCGATCACTTCGTCGTCACCGCCGCCCAACCGCACTTCCTGGAGATAATCATCCTTCACATCGAAGTCGATGCCGCGCTCTTCCACCAGCATCGCCACGCGGTGGGTCGGCACCCCACCGGCCAGCAAAGTGAGGATTTGAACTTGATTGAGCGGCTTCTTCGCGCTCGTGGACACGGGCGGCTGCCTCGGGCTTGTTGGCTCGGGCGGTTTCGCCGCGCGCAGCGCGTTAAGAAACGCCTCGCTCGCGTCTGCGGCCTGGAGGCTTTGGAGAAAATCCTCCGCCGGCGCGAAATCAATCCCGCGCTGCTCGACCAGCTTTGCGCCGGATTCGTCACCGAGCCCGCTGCGCGCCAAGCTCTGTACTTGCTCTTGCGTCAAAGGCTTTTGCTGCGCCCAGATCGGCAGGGCAAAAACCAGTCCCATCCCCAATATGAGAAGAGTCAGCGTTTTTCGGAATATCATTGCGACCTCCCGAGGCGATTGCGGACTGAGAAGGGATTGGATTCTACCGCAAATGAGGGGAATTGCTAGCGATTTGGAGTGTGGGTAGCAGGCGTGGCGAATGGCGTTTCCCGAGCCAGCCACCAACCCGGACTCCGTTTTCACCAAGACAAGTACCTGAGCGAAGCCACCGGCGCCGCCAGGAACATCATGATCGCGTAAGCTTGCCAAAGTTTAGATTCTTACCCCGGAAGTGTATGCAGAACGTGTTCGACAATCTGAACTACCGGCTTACTTTCAACTTTCGACTTTCAACTTTCAACCTCGTCGGTGTGGACCGGGAATTTCAAATCCGTTTGGCTAGTTTCATTTTCACCTTGGCACGACACGGTACTCGCGGGTCTGGAACGGGCAGCAAACGGTGCGCAAACGTCCGCCTTGGAGGTCCGCGCTACGCCCGGTTTGCCCGAAGAAAGGCCCGCGGCAGGCAGTCTATGCCGTCGCTCCCTGGCATCTATTCACGTAACATCGCCAGGCGCTGGTAATTGCGCTTATAGGTCGCGTTGTTGGGGTCGCGCGTGTAAGCCTCGCGGTATTCCTCGCGGGCTCCCCGCCAGTCGCCTTTCCGCTCCAGCGCAACGCCGAGGTTGTTGTGCGCGTCGGCAAGATTCGGGTTCAAACGCAGCGCCTCGCGATACTCCGCGATCGCGCCACCTACATCGCCCTTGCTGAAAAGCGCCATACCGAGGTTGGCGTGCGCCGCATCATTATTGGGGTTCAAGCGTAGCGCCTCGCGATACTCCGCGATCGCGGCGTCCACGTCACCCTTCTTTCCGAGCGCGATGCCGAGGGCCGTGTGCGCCCAGTCATTGTTGGGGTTCAAGCGCAGCACCTCGCGGTACTCAGAGATCGCACCGCCCGAGTCGCCCTTGCTGAAAAGCGCCATGCCGAGGCCGGTGTGCACCGCCTCATCATGGGGGTTCAAGCGCAGCGCCTCGCGGTACTCAGAGATCGCGCC
>JBEKAD010000125.1:0-10625 GCA_050018435.1 Terriglobia bacterium | reverse complement strand
GCCCGCAGCAGTTCACGGAGTTCAATGTGGCGCAATTCCATATCCGCGCGACTCTGCACGGAAGCTTTTTGCGCGTCCACGCCGATCTTGTGCAAGCGTCCAACCTGCTCGTCCGTGAGACCGAGATATTGGCGCACGCGGGGATTTTCAGCCATGCGCAGAAGGCGCTCGCCCCCACCAAATCCGCGCTCGCCGCCGCGTTGCCAACCCATTCTGCGCTCTCCAGGCCCGCCTGACCTGCCGAATTCGCCCGGGCCTCCTCCCGCAAATTGATGCGGGCCGTTACCCCATTGATGCTGTCCGCCGCCACCCCATTGATGCTGGCCTTGCCCAGGATCGGCCCCTTGTGGGGCGCCTTCCTGAGCCCAACTGACAATCGCTGCCGCCAACAAAACCATAAGACTTAATGTCCCAATCGCAATTTTCCGTCGCATACTCATTTCCTCCCTTCACCTTTGGACGCAGTATACACCCAGGCCGTTACCATGTGTCCCCGGCACCGTGCATATTTAACAAGAGTTAACAAGTCTCTACTCCCGTTTAACAAAGTTAACAACCCGCTGTCCCTCCACGGTTGCTAACACGCGTGGGGGAACAAAGTTCCGCGGACTCTTTGCCGGCATTGACGGTGCCGACTTTGCGCAGGTCTGCGGCCCACACCAATTCGCCCTGGGCGCGGATCGTCCGGCAGGGAAATTCAAGCCAGAGCCCGAATTCTCAAGCGCAGCAAGTTGTCATTTGGTGTCGCGCATGGCTTCGTCAATGAGCTTGTAAATATCGGCTGAGGGCGGACCGCCGACGAGAGTCCGCCCGTTAATAAAACTGGTCGGAGTTTCTCCGACTCCGAGCGCCTCCCCTTCGCGCATATTCGCTTCAACACGCGAAAGAGAGTCCCGGGAATCGATGCAGGCAGCAAGCTTCATGTTATCGACTCCAGCCTCCGCGCCGAAGTGCAGCAGCATGTCACGGGCGTGTTCGGCGGTCAGGCTCTCCTGGTTCTTGAAAACCGCGGAGCGAAAAGCCACGTATTTGGTGGGATCAATCTGGTAAGTGCATTGTGCGGCGATGGCTCCGGTGAGCGCCCAATCATGGATAATAACAAGAGGAAACTCCTTGAACACTACGCGCAGCTTGTTGCCGTACTTGGGGACGACGTCCGTCTCCAATTCTTCCTGCAAGTGCGCGCAAACCGGGCACTCAAGGTCGGAGTACTCAACCAGGGTCACCGGCGCGTTGGCGGGGCCCTGGGCGGCTTGGTCCTGGAGTGAGATCAGCCGCACAATTTCTTCGCGGGGGTCGCCGCCAAGATTGAAGATGCTGCCCTCAACCAAATAGCGCAAGTTCTTGGAAACGAAAAATGGTTGCGATCGCTTGTCCTTGCCGTCGTCAAGCGTGAGCGTGGTCTCGAGGAAATCGGGGTAGGCGCTTTCGCGCGGATCGGTCATGGTGATCTTGACCGAGTCAGGAATGCTGAAGCGATCGCGGACGAAGCGAATAATCTTTTCGCGCGTCGGCGGTGGGGTCGGGGCTTGTGCAATGAGGGCGGGCACGGCCGCCAGAACCATAGCCAGCAGACCCAGAAGGGCGAAGCATCGAAGGGGAAGTCGGCTCATCGAAACAGTGTACTCCTTTCGCTCGAACCTCGGGGCGATGCAAAAATAGTGGAAAGCGTGATTTTAACCGTGCCTCCCTTCAAATGCAATTTACCCCGATCCGGAAGTTGCGGCAACGCTAGCTTGGCAGGAGTCAGAATTCGCAGACGATAGACAGGTAAGGGCGACGCTCGTTCAGATTCCTGTCTACCGTATCCCGTCTACCGGTTCCTGACTCCTTCCACCCCATTTCCCCGCCATCAGCTTTTCGATTTCCTCTACCGTGCGCGGCAGTTGGCGGGTGAGCAGTTCGTTGCCGTCCGGCGTGATGAGAATGTCGTCTTCGATGCGGACGCCGATTTTTTCTTCGGGAAGGTAAATGCCCGGCTCCATCGTGATCACCATGCCCGGTTCGAGCGCCCGGTCATAGTCGATGGGATCGTGAACGTTCAGGCCGATGGGATGGCTCAGCCCGTGGATGAAGTACTGGCCGAACGGTTGGCCGTGCAAATCCTTGCCGTGTGTGTTGATGTATTCGTAAGCAATCTCGTAGAGGCCCTTTGCGCCGCGGCGGCCCGCGAACACGCCGGGCTTGGCGGCGGCCAGAGCGGCGTTCTGCGCCCCCAGCACGATTTCGTAAATCTCGCGCTGGCGCGGCGTGAAGTGGCCGTTGACCGGCAGGGTGCGGGTGATGTCGCTGGCATACCCGCTATAGGAACCGGCCACGTCCATCACCACTACGTCGCCGTCCTGCATCTGGTTCCAGTCCTGATCGTAGTGGAGGACCGTGGAGAAGAATCCCGAGCCGACGATGGGCGGATAGGACGGCCACTCGCAGCCCCGACGCTCGAATTCGTACTTCATCAGTGCGGCAATTTCGTATTCCCACGCGCCCGGCTTGACCGCCCTTATGGCGGCAAAGTGCGCGGCCACCGAAGCGTCCACGGCCTTGCGAATCAGGGCGATTTCTCCCGGACTTTTCACCGCGCGCAGGGGCGCGATGGTCAGGCGGATGTCGGCGAGCGAGGCTTGTGGCGCCTTGTCGCGAATTTTTCTCACCATGTCCGCCTGAAAGTACTCTTCTCCGCTCTCCGGTTGCGGTGTGAGCTCTGTGTAAATTTTGGAGAAACCCTTGAGCGCTTCCTGGAGGTCGGAGGCGAATTGCGAGATGTCGCGAACCGCAGAAAATCCCGTGCGGGCAGGAGCGTCAACGTCCTCCGGCGCCAGCTTCGGTCCCGTCCATTTTTCTTCCATCCGGTTGTGCGACGGAATATAGAGGATCTCTTCTCCCAGCTCCGGCGCCGCGCCGGGCGCATGAGCCTTCGGCGCCAGCAGCATGATCGCCTCCGGCTGGTTCCAGCCGGTGAGGTAGTAGAACTCCTCATTCTGCCGGAACGACGTGACGCCGGCCGCCACATCCGCCTCGCCATACCCGTAGAGCACAATCACGCCATCGCCGCCCGTGTCGCGAATCAGGCGCGCGCGCCGCTCGTGAAATACGGAGAGCGGCTCGCGCTCCCAAGCGCCCGCCGCGAGCGCCGCCCCCAGGATGGCCGCCACTGTAAGCGCAAGAATTGCCTTGCGTTCGAACCCTCGTGGCATCAGAACCCCCTTTCTGTGACCAACGGATAGCATATCGTAATACCCCATTTGAAAACAGGCGCTATGGCCCTATAATTGTTATAAAGGAGAGCCCGAGGCAGTGGGTCAATTTGATGTAGAGGTGGCTTTACGCCGCCACATGGCGAGGTGAATTCGCCGCTACAAAATCAAATTGACCTACCACCGAGCCAGAGGCACGTGCCGGAAATTCCCTCGCCGGAGGTGAGCCAATGAGAACTGGATTTGCCCTTCTGGGACTTCTTCTCACATCAACCTTGTGCCTTGCCCAGGACCCGCGGTTGCGCGCCGATGCCATTGAAATGCTCGAACGCGCCCAGCAAGTGAGTCTCTCTCCGCGGTGGCCGGATCTCGAGCGCGTGGATGCATTCCGAGTGCTTGATGCCGCGACCGGCCCCCAGGAAGGCAGTTTCTCCCGGGTCGTTGTGCAGGGAACGGGCCGGCGCGACGAACTCACGTTCGGCAGCTTTCACGTCATCAACGTCTGGACGTCCAGCGGACTGGCCACGGTGCGGACGGGCGAGGTCATCCCTCCGCCTTTGGCAGACTTGCTCCGCTTGACGCCCAGCTTCCGGGTCCGCTTTGATCATGAGGACGTCATTTATGCCATTACCAACACCGGAGCGAACGGGCGGCCCGCGCGTTGCATCGAGTTCAACACGATCGCAGGCGAAAAGAGCAGCAGCAACGAGATCTGCGTGGATGCACAAAATGGAACCTTGGTCGAAGCCAAGCTCGGCAATCAACTCATTGAATACAGTGACTTCTTCCCCTTCGCCGGGGCGTTGATCCCCGGCACGATTCGCTATTCGTTCAATGGGATTCCATACCTTGAAATCTCGCAAACCATGACCGAGCTTACCAACCCCACTCCCAACGTCCTCGCCGCTCCGCCGGACGCGCAAATCCGCCGACTCTGCACGACCTATCGCCGCGCTTTCGGGATCAACATGCCACAGCCCAAGCCCGGAAACGTGGGTGAGGCCGACGTCGTGGTCCGCGGCCTCATTGGTATAGACGGCAAAGTTCACGATGCGGTAGTGCAAAGCTCGGAGCGGCCGGACCTGGATCCGGCGGCGCTCCAACTGATTCAGCAGTGGACCTTCACGCCCGCCCTGTGTAACGGCCACCCCAATCAAGTCCAAGCGAGCTTCGCGCTGCACTTCCAGTGAGGAAAAACGCGGCTGGGGGGTGATGGCCTATTCCCATGCCGGTATATTCGGGAATTCGCTGAAACGGTCCGATCCGATCGGTACAGGACCCCCCCCCCACCGCAGGCGGTCTAATTCCGCATTACGGGCAATAGCAAGCGCGCCTTCAGTTTCAAATGGCGTTACGTGGCATGTTCCACGGCGCGCGGGCGGACGAGGGCGGGCAGGGCGTTGGCGAGGCGCCGCAACGGCGTTTGGAACAGCGACATAGTCCCCATATAGGAGTAGCCCATGAAGAACAGCAGCAGGAACGGTGTGGTCAGGTAATTCTCCATGCTGAAGGAATAGACCGTGGTGAAGAGGAAGTAGCCGGCGAGGCAGAGTTCGATGACGGGAATCCAGCCGGCGTGGCGGCGCACGTACTTCTTGCCTTCCCAACCCTCTTCGCGCGCTTCCAAGTGGTATTTCGGGGTGCGCACGAATTCCGTCTCCTTGCCGACGATCGCCTCAATAACCGCCTTGCTGTTGGTGACGGCCAAGCCGATGCCGGTGGCCATCAGAAACGGAACGTACTTGATGCGGCTGCGCCACTCGCTCGGGTAGAGCTCGCGCTGCGCCACCATGTAGAAACTTGAAACCGAGCAAGTGGAGGCGAGGAAGAGCGGCAGGTCAAGGTACAGCATCTGGAACCAGCCTTGGTAGAAACGCACGATCAGGGCCGGCAGCAGAATCACCGAAAACACGATCATCAGCGGATAGGCGATGTTGGCCGTCAGGTGGAGCGTCGCTTCCAGCTTGATTTTTAGCGGTTCCTGGCTGCGCCAGACTTTGGGGAGAATCTTTTTCGCCACCTGGATGAGCCCTTTGGCCCAACGCGCTTGTTGCGTCTTGAAAGAATTCATTTCCACCGGCAGCTCCGACGGGCAGACGATGTCGGGGGCGTAGACAAATCTCCAACCCTTGAGCTGCGCGCGGTAGCTTAAATCCGTGTCTTCGGTCAGCGTATCGTGCTGCCAGCCGCCGGCATCGTCGATGGCGGCGCGGCGCCACATGCCCGCGGTGCCATTGAAGTTGAAAAAGCGGCCGGAAAAATTCCGCCCGCCGTGCTCGATCACGAAGTGGCCGTCGAGCAGAAGAGCTTCGATTTCCGCGAGGTTCGAATAGTGGCGATTGATCCACGTCCAGCGGCCCTGCACCACCGCGACCTTGGGATCGGTGAAGTAATGAATCATCTGGTGCAGAATGGGCGGCGGCGGCGCGAAGTCGGCGTCAAAGATGGCGATGAATTCGCCCGTGGCGCTCTTCATGCCCTCGGCGAGCGCCCCCGCCTTGAAGCCCTCGCGATGGGTGCGGTGATGATAAGTGATGGGGTGGCCGGCGCTCGCGTATTCACTGACCAGGCGCGAGCAGACAATGCGCGTCTCGTCCGTGGAGTCGTCGAGCACCTGAATTTCCAGCCGGTCGCGGGGGTATTCGATGCGCGTCACCGCTTCCAGCAGGCGCTCCACCACGTAGCGCTCGTTGTAAATCGGGAGCTGGATGGTGACGCGCGGCAACGCCGCGAATTGCCCCGGGGGCTTCGGCGCCTTGCCGCGATTCTTCATGTAGAGATAAACCAGATAATAGCGATGAATCCCATAGATCGAAAGGATGATCAGAATCGTGAAATAAGGAATCAGGATGGAAAGGTCAAAGGCGTTGGGCTGATAGATGCCGCGAAAGGGGTCCTTGTGAAAGACCTTGTAGAAATACTTGAGCACCGGGTTTGTGGGCGCCACCAGAATGGCCAGAAGAAGTTGATGCATAGAATTAGTTCAGAAAAAGCTGCCTGCGGCTGTTAAGTAGCGCCGACCTTTAGGTCGGCACGTGCTGAGCTGATGCTCAGCGCTACAACACGTCATCAATCTAGGCAGAGGCCGCGAGGAGATTCTTCATCAACCATTTAAATAGAGCCTCCTGCGGCTGTTAAGAGAGCAGTTTTTGCGGCCGGATGGGCAATACAAAAACCACCGCTCCAACGGATTCTTGCCTTTCCTTGGGACGCGGCCTTGCTGGTCTCATTCACAGGGAAAGGCCACCTTCGCGGAGCCACCATGGTGACCGGTGTGATTTCGAGCGGCTTATTATACACCCAGTGCCCCTCAGTCAAGCGCGTTTCTAATGCTTTTGATGCCTCATAATCTTTCTCGCCGCTATCAAGGCTGCTTATCAAGCGCGGCGGTTCGGTTCTTATCTTCCGACTTTTGGATTTCGGATTGCGGACCCCGGAATCCCGAACGGAGTTCAGCCCCGCCCATGCTGTCATCCTGAGCCCCGCGGAAGGATCTCGCACGGCCACTTTGCACGTTGATAAATTCCAAGGTCTTTCGACAGGGACAACGGCTATCTCCTTTGTTTTCAATAATTAATCCTGAAAATGCGATAAGTTCTTTGTTTTCATCAACTCATCAGGAGCACTTTTCTTGCCCCTTTGTTTTCAATAAACTCTGGGGAGCACTCTTCATTTTTAACATCTCTTAGGGCCAGCGCCCCATCCCTGAACTTCATCAGCATAACTTCCCTGTTTTCAAATACTTGATTTTTTGCGCCGGCCACCGAAGTTCTCCCCTTTACTCGCTAACATCATTTTGTTTCATCAACTTATCCGGGTCGCGAGGGGTATTCCCAGATTTCCACCTCGCGGGCTTGGCGTTTTAGTCTTCATGAGCAGGTTGGTGACCCGCCAAACTTGGCGAAAGCTGGAATCCTCCATCCGCAACATAAGCATCGCGCGGACGGGTCGGGGGCCAGCACGAATCCTCTCTCCCCACGCGGGAGTGGCGGAGCCCTGCAACCGCCTCCCGTTCCCCTGACCGGCGGCAACACTCTTTTCGCTTATCGTCCGTTGCTTCCTTAAGAGACATGCGGACCTCCCCGCCGGGTAGTGGTGTCATTTGCGAGACATGGGCGCTCCCAAGTGCAGTCATTCCCGCGAAGGCGGGAATCTACTCCCCAAGCCATTGGAAACACGCCACCCACGGAGTGGATTCCCGCCTTCGCGGGAATGATGCGTGTTTCGAAGAGGATTTTATCCCAAATGACATCACTACCCCCCGCCGGCGGGGACGGGGCGCTTGCAGTGATGAAACATAGCCTCGTACCCCGCCCCAGGGCACAAGGACAATAGCCTCACTTGTATGATACGCCTGATGGGCTACAAATGTCAAGTAATTTATTTGCGGTTTGGCTAATGATGTCCGATAAATCGTGGCAGGGTGGGCACCTTACCCGAACTCAAGCTTAGCACGGACCGGTTCTCTACGTCCGCGGCTTTTCACCCCCGCCAGCGCTCGCCGGCTCGCGTCATTCGCCCGCGCACGGCGGGTCAAAGGAGACTCTGGGCTACGACCTTTCCCTCGCTGCGCGGGGTGGCGCGAAAAGCCGCGGACCTTCAAAACAGGTCCGCACTACCTTGCTTTCAACGGGTCACGGGGCGAGTTGTTTCAGGACAGCGACGGAGCGCTCGTCGGTCGCGATCTGGCGGTAAAACTGCTTCAGTTCGCTCACCCGCGCCAAAGGCAAATGCACATCGTCGACTTGGTACAGCCGAACGTAGTGAATCCCCTGATCGGTTATCTGGGCTTTACTCTTATAGCTGGCGGGGCCGATGCTCAATTGCACGGGTACGGGAAGTTCGTCGACCTTGAAACCCTTCGGCAGAGTGATATCGACGACGTCGCCTTGTGCAGTGGCGGATTCAAATTCCACCGGATATTTCCTTTCCCGATTGGTCTTGGTATCCTCAAGGTCTTCGCCTTTTTGGCCCAGAACGCGCAGCCGCAGCAGGAGCAGACTGCCCGCCATCTTGGCGTAAGAGGCGGCGACGAAGGCGTATTGAACCACCAGGCTCGCATCAGCCTGGTCCAGGCCTTCGATCTTATAATCCTGCAAGGCAGAGGCGGCGAGAAACTCCGTCAGGAAGCCCTCTAGCCACTTCTTTCGGTCGGCCTCTGATAGTTTCTGCAATTGCGCGCGGAGTCCCACGGCGGGAGATCCCCAACGAACTTCGTTCACGGTTCCATACAGTGTTCCGTCCGCGGTCAGATTCAGAGTCGCGGCACGCAGCAAACGATTCGTGGCAGGGGGTAATAAGGGGAGCTTGACCAATTCCCCGCTGTCCGAGGTGAGCAGCAGGCCGTAGTTGTCCTGTAGTTGATCCGGAAGGTACCCCAGCGGAACAAGCGGATCCGTGGGATCAAAGAAAAGCAGACGGCCGTGCTGCGGGTCATCGTTCACCGCATAAAGGTCATGGGCGAGAAGGTCCAGGTCGGCGGGCAATTCGACGGCCAGAATCATGTGATCGAAAGTGAGGGCCGTGGGGAAGTCCGGAGCCACCACTCCACGAGATGAATTGATGGAGACATAATACGACTTCACCCCGGCCACCGCGAGCATGGTGCTGAGGAGCGTGGCCTTGTCCTTGCAGTCACCGTAATGGTTCTTGAAGATATCCCCCGCCGGATGCGCCTGGTAACCTCCTATTCCGATTTCTATCGCCACATAGCGGATGTCCTTTTGCACGAAGGCGGCGAGCGCCTGGATCTTTTCCACCGTACCCGAGGTCTGGGAGGTGAGTTCGGCCACCTTCTGGCGAATCTCCGGGGTGGGTTGGCGTCGATCGGCATTCAAGTGGGACTGCCAGCGCCCGATCGTCGCCCAGGAGGCCGGGCTATTTCCACCCGCATTTCCTTCGCGCGGATAATAAGCAACACCCAAACGTCCGGCCACCGCACGAAAAGCGGGCATGGAAGGTTCCGGCTCCACGGCGGGTATATCATTTACCTCCCATTCCCACTGGCTCTGCCCGACCTCGCGAGGCCTGATCGCGGGGTGATTGAGCCAAAACGCCCGGTATTCCCAGCCGGCCGGCAGTTGGAGTTGGAAACGCGCCCGCTTGACCGGGATCTCATCTTGAAACCACCAGGAATCCTGAAGGATGGAGGGCCGCCGTCGCTGTTCGTATTCATATCCGATGACATTGCCGGGATCGGCCGCGGGAATCTCCAGCAATTTGCAGCGGGTGTCCCGATAGAGCGCTTCCTCGGAGGCCCCGGTTTCGATCGCCTCCTTATCTTTAACTTCGTATTCCGTGCCATCCGCGGGAAGGCTCCAGGCCTTGAGGTGATTGAGACTGGTTTCGCTGTCGAAATAGACAGCCACCGTCCCGTGCTTGCGGCCCTCCGGGCGTAGAATTTTGTAGGCCCGGCGGTAAAGCGTGCGGATCTCGCCACTATCGGAGATCGTCGTGACCTGCTCATCCAGTAGAACGATTGCGTTGGTATCATCGGGGTATTTGCCGAGCTCCGTTCGCGCCGCGTCGCGCAGCCAGTCCGGAACACTGGCAAGGAGGTGGGGTGGCCACCCCAGGAGGGAGGCGAGTAGCAAGAGCCCCAACGGCAAGCTCAACCCCACCGGAATCTCAGTTGGACTTCGCGGCTTGCGTCGGGGAGACAATTTGAAGAACGACCTGATCTTCATCGCCAATCCTCCATTTGAAAGAAAAGGCTCTCAGTTCCCGATAGTGATCCGTGTCGATCAAACGTCCTTCCATCACGAATTTACGTTGCACATGGACGGCTCCCCCTTGGTCCTGACAAGAGGTTTCGTAACTGGCAAAAGAACCTTCGTATTTCCGCGACGCCGGCAGGGCTTCGATCTTCAGGCCGCTGGGCAACTGCACCGTGACATCGTCCAATATTTGGTAGGGATAGGATAACCATACGGGCAAACTTCTCTTGGGGTCATGGAAAGGATTCGCTGCGTTGGTTTCAAAGACGCCGATGGGCATGATCACGCGGTGCGCCATGGGAATTCCGTAGTTGGGTATCTTGACGGTGAACTCCGCCTGCAATGGTCCTTCGGCTTGGTCCCACTTGCCCGCGCGCTGCATTTCCACTTTTGAACCCGCGGGGAGCCAAGCTTTGACCTCATCCTCCAGGGCCTTGCGGCGGCCGGCCTCGTCGGCCTCGCGATTGTCCAGGCGGCGCTCGAGCGCCTCCTGTCCGCTGAAGGTCACTTGAATCTTCCCCTCGAGATTTCCCCCGCGGTCCAATTGCAACTGGGCTTTTCGTTCAATCACTGCATCGCTGCTCTGAGGCTCAGGAGTTCTGGCCATGTCCCAGCGCTCCTCGACACGGATACCAGAGCTCCCCGTCTCGTTCCAGGGAAGAATGTTAAAGGGGCAGTAGAGGGTCTTGGGGTCGAGATAGTATTCCTTGGAGCC
>JBEKAD010000124.1:0-10630 GCA_050018435.1 Terriglobia bacterium | reverse complement strand
CATCGTGTCCTTCCCCGGCGAATCCCCTGGCTTCTCCCCAAAGTCGTAGCTCTGGGGGTTAGCTTAGCCCCGTCAAATACCCTGAATACTCGACGACTTATACCACAATTCCGGCACGTTTCACACAGCGAGTGGCGGGTAGCGCAGCGCGGCGGAGCCGCAAGAGAAAATCAAAAGGCAAAGGGCAAAAGGGGAAAAGGGGAAAGCCGTACGTTCAAAAACTCTGGTTAAAGAAACCAGAAATTACGGGTTTGCGGTCCAGAGGCGTCCGAAAGCCCGTCAGCTGACGGGCGTCATCATGTGGCCCACGGCGCCAGAAGGTGTGAAAAAATATACAATCTCGCGCAGAGACGCGGAGGCGCAGAGACTCGGAAAGATCAACTGCATTGTTTTCTTTGTGCCTCTGCGGCTTTGCGTCTCTGCGCGAAATGCTTTTCCTTTTCCAGGGAATTTTTTCACAGCTTCGCCAGCCGTGGGTAAATCGGGAAATGGGATGATTTTTTTGAGCCCCGGCAGGGGCGACATCATCACGACAGACCGAGCGGGATTCTGATGCCGCCACTACCGTGGCTCACGATCTAATCTGCGCTGTGCGATCCCACGGCTGTTCGCCGTGGGCCACCGGATGTCGCCGCTAACGCGGCTTCGGCGGTGCTATCGGAAAAGGCCACCGAGGTTTAGAACAATGACCGCGATCAGGATGAAAGCGACGGCCGCGAACAGGAACCTTCTGGTCCGGGTACTCGTGCCTTTCCACTCTCCGACCATAAGTCCAAAGGCACTAGCAAAGAGGATGCTCGAGGCGATGAACAGCATGTAACCCACCGATGTTCCTTCGGCGCCCACCAGCGTGGCGCCAATCCCGTAACTCAGGACGGCGGTAACCCAGGTGAGGGCCATGGCGATGGCCAGGACGGCCTCACGGGTCCAGCCGCTCTTGCCGAACAGATTTCCCGTCCGATTCTTCACCAGCAGATAGATACAGTAAACCAAGTTGGGAATGAATCCGGCTCCCAGGACAAGCCCCCACACCGCATAGGTTGAGGTCAGCGGACCGGCGCCATGCTGCTGGCTGGCGCGAATCACCTCGCCGCCAAAAGCGAATCCCAAGTTGTAGCTCGAACCGAAGATTCCCGTGAAAATGCACAAAGCCATCCCCGTGGCAAAACTACTCTTCGGCGGGGAGGACCCCGTATTCGGGCCGGCCTGTTCCTTCTCCCGTTGGCGGCCGGCAAGAGCGTAGAAGACCAGACCTACGATGAGAAACGGAATGCTGAGAAGCAGCAGCAGTCCGCGCGGACGGAAAAGGTCCTCGGGATGAAAGACCAACAACGGAATGAGCGACCCCGAGAGACTGGCGAGGCCTGACACGACGGCGAAGGTCAGGGCGACGCCCACCATCCGCAAGCTGACCCCGAAGGTCACTTGCGCAAAACCCCAGAGCAGGCCGAAAACGAGGGGCAGGAGCAGCGCCCGCGGCGTGACGCCGGCATAAACCTGCGTCAGCCCCGGCACCAGTCCAAAGGCCAGCGCCCAAGGCACGATAAAGATTCCGACAACGGAAAATACCAGCCAGAGGTTCTCCCACTTCCAAGTGCGGGAGTACTTCATCGGCAGCGCGAATCCGCCGTTCAGTGCGCCACTGACAAGAATTACGGCCATGCCAAACCAGAAATGATTGTTCATATTTACCATTCAGCCACGGAACCGTCCGGGTGAAAAACCATCTGTTCGAGTATTTCTTGCTCGAAGGGGTGCTTCCGCGCTTCGGCTTCATTGATCTCGACGCCCCATCCGGGTTCATCGAGCGGCAGCCAGTAACCCTTTTCGGCCTTCAGCCGCGTCTGGACGACGTCGAAGCGCCCGGGAACGTCACCCACCATATCCTCCTGAATCAGAAAATTCGGTGTGGCAAGATCGAAGTGCAACGCCACCACGTTGGCTACCGGACCATTGGGGTTGTGCGGAGCAATCCCCATCAAATACGTTTCTCCCATCGCGGCAATTCTGCAGGCTTCCAGCAAGCCGCCGCAAGGGCAGAGGTCCGGTTGCAAAACGTGGCGGGCTTGCAGTTCGCACACGCGGCGAAATTCCCACCGAGTGGCCAAGCGCTCGCCCGTGGCTGTGGGCATGGCCAAACGGCAATGGGATACGGAACCTGATTTCCGCCGCCGCGCGGAGAAAGCCATTCCTCTCGGTTTCATACAGCCCCCTGAATCGGTAGCAGACGCGTTCATCTTTCTCTGCTCCCACGCCTCGGATTACATGACGGGCGCGACGTTGATGCTGGACGGAGGTTGCAGCCTCTACCCGATGGATTAGTGTGCGACCTCGCCAGAGAATCTCCGCAGACAAGCGGGCGCGAACCTGACTCTGGAACCTTTGCATGCTTTGTCGTGTAGAATAGGGCGGTTGAGGTGAACCCCATGGTCAAATTCCTGCTCTGGTGCATTCTGCTGGTGCTGTGCTGGCCATTAGCGCTTCTGGCGCTGGTGCTCTATCCCTTGGTCTGGATCATGACGCTACCCTTCCGGGCCGTAGGAATCGCCGTTGGGGGCGTCTTCGAATTGCTGCGAGCCATCATTACTCTTCCGGTCAGAGTTCTCAGCGGACCTCGGCACGCCTGAAGCCGCGCGCTTCCGTTACGGTTGCTTCTTGGGTGGCGGAGGTGGCGGCAGACCTTTCAGTTGCACCTTTGCCGCCCGAAACGCCATGCTATCCTTCTCGAGTCCTTGCGGGGGCGGATTCTGCCGAAGTTCTGCACGGAGCGCCGTCACCCGTTCACCCGGGAGGGGGTGGTTCATCAAGAGGCCCTCGACGAGCGTGGGGTTTCCCGTGAATTTGCTAAGGCGGGCGAGGAAGGAAATCAAGCCTTGCGGGTCATACCCGGCGCGGATGGCATTGTACATACCGAGCATGTCAGCCTCGGATTCTTCCTCGCGGTTGAACTTGCGGTCGGCGAAAAGCAGGATCGGACCGCCATAGCGCTGCAACATATCCACGACCTGCTGGTCACTCAGCAGGCCGGCCTTCTGAAGTTCGTACATTCCCCGATCGACCAGCGTGCGGCGCGCCACATCGTTCATACTGTGATAAGCCACAATGTGGCCAACCTCGTGCGCCACGATGCCGGCTAATTCACTTTCGTTCATAACAAAGTCCAGGAGCCCGCGATGGATGTATATATATCCTCCTGGCAGCGAGAAGGCATTAACCGAGTCAGTATTCACGATCTTTAAGGAGTATTGAAGTTGTGGCCGCCGCGAGGCTTGCGCCACCTTTTGTCCCAGGCTGTTCAGGTAAGCCGTGAGCAGCGGTGCATCCAGGAGCACCAATTGCTTGTCGGTTTCCTCCGCGGCCTTGCGGCCCATGGCCATCTCTTCCTCATCGTTAAAGGTGTTGTAGAAGGCCTTGGTGGGCGTCGGCTCGACGGCGCGCAGAGGCCGGCTGACGAGCACCAACAGGAGAAGCAGGCCGCCCAGCATTTTGTACGGCGTGCGAGAAAAACGCGTAAACCTCATCATGCTACCCTGCCTTTCGTACCGTCCCAGACAACTTTCATTCCCCGCTTCAAGGCGATGTTGCCGATCCAGGAAGTACGCGCCGCCTCGAAGCCGATGTGAATGTTGGCGTTGGGAGACTTACGCGTACGCATACAGTCCACAAAGTTGATGACGTTGTCAAGCGTTCCATCGCGCTCGGCGCGCATGAAGAGTTCGGGCTCGGGCGCCAGCGAGCCGGATACGGGGGATACACCCTCCGGATACACGGCCAGGTGGGAACGGTCAATCTTCAGGGTTGCATCGCTGCCGCAAAACATGATGCCGCCGTCCTCCACGCTGCTGTTGATGGTGCCAGTGAAGGTGACCATGAAATTGCCCGGATATTCATAAACGGCGGTGACGGTGTCGGGGCACTGCCAATCCATGGCGTAAAGTTCGCCCACCGTAGTGGCCGTCTTGGGCGCCGGTTGGTCCATGTACCACTGGATGACGTCAATCCAGTGGGTCAGCAGGTCGGTGAGAATGCCCCCGCCGAAATTTCTCCTCGGCAAAAGGCTGGTCGGGCGCGTCGCCCAAAAAGCTTTTCCAGTCCAGATCAGCGAGGTCGATTTTCGGAAGGTCTTTTTTTGGCGCGTATTTCTGATACCAGTAAGTATGGACCATGGTGACCTTACCGAGCCTGCCGGAGGCGACGATCTCCTTGCCGAGTTTCCAGTGATCCCAACTGCGCTGCTGGGTGCCGGTTTGGACGATGCGCTGGCTCCCGTCCACCACGCGCACCATTTCCGCTCCCTCTTCAATGGAATGCATGATGGGCTTTTCGACATAGGCATCCTTGCCGGCATTCACTGCGTCGATGAGCATTTGTTTGTGCCAGTGGTCGGGACTGCCAATCAGGACAGCGTCGATATCCTTGCGGTCAAGAACTTCGTGATAGTTCGTGTAAGCCTGGGCGCCAGGGCCCGCGATTTCCAGGGCTTTGGCGCGGGCGGGCGCGTAGACATCGCAGACGGCGACGAACTCGACGGCAGGAACCTTCTTGAATATCTCCATGACGTAGCGAGCGCGATGCCCGCTTCCCAGCACGCCGACGCGAATGCGGTCGTTGGCGCCCAGCACGCGCGCCGGCGCCCAGCCGCCCAGCAGGGCTGCGCTGGCGCCAGCAAGGGCTGTGTCTTTCAGAAATTCCCGTCGCGTGATTTCTGTTTTCTTGTCCATGCGGAAATTCTCCTTCCAGGGTCGGGATGGTGAGTTGCCACCACGAGCTTGGCCGTGGCGCTCCTCCTTTCTGTGTACAAACTCCAAGCTGCGCTTACAGGGCTTGCAAAGCCCGATCACCGGCCGAGCCACGCTCCGCCCGCCGGGCGCCTTTACTTCGCCCGCCGGACCGCCTTGCGGTCCCAGCGATGCTTGCGCAATTCCGTGTGTAGGTCCACGGGCAACGGGCCTTGTTCGCTGGCACGCACGTTCTCTTCTACATTCTTCACCTTAGGCATGCCGGGGATGATGGTGCTCACGGTGGGGTTATTCAGAATGAACCGCAGCGCCATCTCCGGCAGCGTTATGCCGCGGGGGACGAGCGGCTTCAGCGCATCGGCGTGCTCAACACTTTCCTTGAGCGTTTCCGGACCGAAGTGAGTGTTGCGCCAATCACCTTCCGGCCATTTGCTTTCCAGCGTCAGCGTGCCGGTCAGCGAGCCTTGGTCCAACGGGCACCGCGCAATGACAGCCACATCCAGGGCAACACAGGCGGGGAAAAGTACGTCCTCGGGATTCTGATCAAAAATGTTGTACATGACTTGCACAGAGTCAATCAGCCCCGACTGCACCGCGCGCACGCCGTTCCACGGTTCCCAGCGATTGATGCTGAGGCCGACGGCTCGGAACAGCCCTTGCTGGCGCAAATCGTCGATCTTCTTCACCCAGCGGTCGTCTTCCAGCCATACGTCTGACCAGGTGTGGAATTGAATCAGGTCGAAGTTCTCCAGACCCAGGTTTTCAAGACTGGAGTGCACATACTGGTCAATGTGCTCGGGAGGGAAGCAGTCGTCGAGCGTAAACTCAGGGCGGGCTGGCCAGGCAAGATTCTTGGGGGGAATCTTGGTCGCCACGTAGAGCTTCTTCCCAGGGTTCCGGCGCACCAACCTCCCGAGCAGTCGTTCGCCCTGCCCATCGCCGTAATTCCAGGCGGTATCAAAAAAGTTGCAGCCCAAGTCGACAGCACGCTGCAAGGATTGCTGAGATTCGGTGTCGCTGGAGCCGCTCCAGCTCGCCATTCCCCCCATCCCGTACCCGATTTCACTCACCATCCAGCCGGTGCGTCCAAATCGGCGACACTTCATGATCGAGTCTCCCTCTCGATCCGTTTCAGCTTCAGCAGGCCCGAGCTTGCCACGAGAGGTCATAATGCAGGGGCAATTCACCGTTCCCGCCAGACGGCCAGGTTTCCAAGGGCACAGAGTGGAATCCTCACCGCGGTGCGCCGCCGTTGCCTCAGATCCTGGGCGGCGCTCACCCTTTGAGTGTCACCCTTACTGTGACCAATCGGTTGGCTTCCGGTCCCAACGATGCTTGCGCAATTCCGTATGCAGATCCATCGGTAACGGACCCTTGTTGGCGGCGCGTATGTTCCCTTCAACATTCGCCAGCTTACGCATACCGGGGATGATAGTGCTCACCGTAGGATTATTTAGGATGAAACGCAATGCCATCTGCGGCATGTCCATGCCCGGAGGAATAAGCGGGCGCATGGCTTCCGCACGTTCCACACTGGCTTTGAGGTTTTCCGGTACGAAATAGGTGTTACGCCAATCGCCCGGGGGCCATTTGCTTTGCAGGGTGAGGCCTCCGGTGAGGGTCCCCTCGTCAAACGGACATCGCGCGATGACGCCCACATCCATTGCCGCACAAGCCGGAAAGAGTTTGTCCTCGGGGTTCTGGTCAAAAATGTTATAGATGACCTGCACCGCGTCAATCAGCCCTGACTGGACCACGCGCACGCCGTTCCAGGGCTCCCAGCGATTGAGGCTGATGCCTACCGCACGGATAAGCCCCTGGTGGCGCAGGTCGTCGATCTTTTTCACCCAGCGATCGTCCTCCAGCCAGGAATCCTCCCAGGTGTGGAATTGAATCAGGTCGAGGTTTTCCAGGCCCAGGTTTTCGAGACTGGAGTGTACGTACTGGTTAATGTGATCGGGAGGGAAGCAGTCGTCGAGTGTGAACTCGCGGCGGCTGGGCCAAGCGAGATTCTTAGGAGGAATCTTTGTGGCCGTGTAGAGTTTTCGCCCGGGGTTGTTGCGCACCAACCATCCCAGCAACTTTTCACTGTGGCCGTTCCCGTAGGCCCAAGCGGTGTCAAAAAAGTTACAACCCAAGTCGACGGCCCTCTGGAGGGAGTTTTTCGACTCGGCGTCTTCGGAGCCGGTCCATCCCCCCATGCCCCACATGCCATAACCGATTTCGCTTACCATCCAACCGGTGCGTCCAAACCTGCGGTAATTCATAACAGAGTTTCCTCTCGGCCCGTTTTTCCCTAGAACAGGCCGCCACGCACGCGCCGCCGCGAGTAAAGGTGGTGCGTCCGCGCCAAACCGTGACTCTAACAGAAGTGAGCCCGACATTTAAGGGCTAAGTGAATGAAACTGGCGTGAGCCCCGTTAAAGCCTCTGACTTATGATTTTTGATCGACTTTAGGTCCGGGGAAGGTTTAAATGCCAGAATCAAAAATCCTCACAGCGTGGGGCTGTTGTCGCCCAGCAACGCTCGGCGGATGATGACGAGCGGAACTCCGCCCTGTTCCATGAAGCGGTCGTGGAAATCCTGCAACGTAAACTTGTCACCTAGCTTCTTTTTGTAGTCATCGCGCAGCTTCAGAATCTGGAGTTTGCCCAGCGTGTACACCAGGTAGGTGGGATCAGAGGTTCCGCGCTTGGCCTCGATATCCGCGACGGCGGGGACCTGATATCCCTCGCGGATGAAGAACTCCTTGGCCTGATCCATCGTCATGTTTCCGGTGTGCATTTCAATTCCCACGATAAAGCGGGCATCGCGCAAAAGGGCGTCCTGCAATTGCCCCATGCGCAATTTGGGATCACCGCCGCCATAGCCCTCATCCAGCATCATCTGCTCCGTGTAGTGCGCCCAGCCTTCCACATTGCTGCCGCAGTACAGCAACTTGCGCACCTTGGAGTTCAGGCGTTTGACCCATAAGAATTGAACGTAGTGACCGGGATACGCCTCGTGAATTGCGGTGCTCAGGATGGTGCCGCGGTTGAAGCCTTCCATCCAATCCTCCACGTGCTGCGGCGTCCAGCCGGACTCCGGGATGGTCACGTTGAACATGGCCTCTGTCGCCTTGGATTCATAAGCGCCGGGTGTATCCATGGAAGCGGTGGTGGTGGCGCGCATGAAGGGAGGTGTTTCTTCCAGGATCGGTAAGATCGGGGAAGGGATGGTGACGATTCTTTTGGCATCGATGAACTCGCGCAGGCCCCCCAGCAAATTACGGAAGATCGGCAAGAGCTGATCGGGGGCGGGGTGATCTTTCTCGAGTGAGGCAAGCACTTCCCGAGGACCGGCATTGGGGTCGAGGAGCGCCGCCGTTTCCTTCAATCGCTGCTGGTTGCGGCGCAGGTCGGCGTAGCCGATTTTGAGGAGTTGATCGAGGGGAATATCGACCATTTCCTCATCAAGAAGTTTTTGCCGGAAATTCTCCGCGCCGATGCGAAAGTCTCCCTGGGAGGTGGGAAGCAAGTCGTCTTGGAGGAAGAGTTGGAAATTCTCGAGAGCTTTCACGACGGCGGCGTTGGTCAGTTGGAACTCTGCCCGGAGGGTTGCGTCCTTTACACCCTGAAAGGCGCCGGGGACGTCCTTTTGAAAAAATTCAATGATCCCGGGCATTTGTTCAATGGCGATCTGCGTGTAGATTTTCGGTGGATTCGAGATGTTGTAGTGGGCTGTCATTAGAGCGCCCGGAATCTGGCGCTCACGCGCGATGACCGAACGTAGCCGTTCCTCCGGCGGCGCAAAGCTGCGCTTGATGATCACGAAAATGCTTTCGGTGACACCGCTAACATACAGGTTAGGGTCCTTCCGCCACATTTGCCGAACCTGGAGTTCCAACAAACGGCCCTTGATATGGCTTTGCAAAAAGGCCAGGTCGCTGGCACTCTCCGCAGAGAGTTTCGCCGGGTCAATGCGGTCAAGCTGTGACCAGAAATTCCGCAGGTTGGAAATCTCCCCCTCGCGCGAGGCGCGGGAGTAGTCCTCCAGCTTGGCATCGTACTGATGAAACCCCGCGGCAGTTCCATCCTTGGGGTGAAACTGAAAATAAAAGTCGAAATAGTTATCGACCAACCGGTCGAACTCGGTCGGGTTCTTGGGGGTTTCAGCGCGCATATTGTGGATAAGCGCTAACGCCACACACCACAAAACCACAAGAGATGATGCAAATGCAACGGTCCGTCTCATCACGAAGCTTCCTCACGAGTGCTTAAGTAACATGCGCTGTTGCGTGGCGCTTACTTGGGACGCGCAATCACGTCTTCCATGCAGTAGGTGTCATTGGTGATCGTGAAGTAGAAGCGCCAGCTCTGGTTGACACGCGCCTGCCACAGATCTTTCGATTCATCGTACTTCTTGGCGTGCAGGGAAGGGTGCTGTAGGTCGCCCACCAGGAATCGCAAGTGCTTTTCAAAAGCTCGCCGGACATTCGGTGGAGCGTCACTCAGTGACTCAATCGCGCGATCCGACAAGACAACCTTCATGAGGGAGGTGTGCTACTTCGGCTTCATTGCTTTCCGATTCCTGATTTCCTTGCGAATAAACTTGATAGCTTCGTCGGCGGTATCAAACGGTCCAAAGTAGGGGCCTTTGCGGGCTTCTGTCAACCGGCCGTTTATGATCTGCCGTTGGGCAGGCGTGTACTCCTTGCTAGCGACGGGGAGCCTGCGCACGATCGTGATGACCCCGCCGGATGCCTTGAACTCCAGATCCTCCCCGCCCTTAAAACCTGCCTCGCGGCGGATCGCGGACGGTACCACGAGCAGTCCTCCGTTTCTTGCGATACCAGCCATGTTGCTTTTAGCCCGCATTTCTCACAACGCTTGGACGCTCTTAAGGGCCTGCCGGAAGGGCGGGGCTTCAGCCCCGCCGAAATCGCGGCTCCCGCCCTCTGTTCCTCCCGCGCCCCGCGCAGCTTGCGGCTGCAAGCTGCGCGGGGCGCGGGACACGGGAATGTTCACGAAGGCCTTGTAACGGCGGGGCTGAAGCCCCGCCCTTCCAAACCCGTGGTGAGAAATCCGGCTTAGTGTAAGCCCGGAGCGCCGATTTCGTCAAATGCTGACCAAGGGCAAGTCGCCCTTATTCCTGCGCCACGTGGTATATTCAGAAAGAGGCAATTATAAGGGCTTTCGCAAATCTTTGGCCTTAAATGGCGGTGGTATGATTGCCTCGGCCCACGATACATGATGCAGAAAGAATCCATTCCGCAGACCCCCCCAGGCCCCTGGGGCGTGCTGCTGCTGGCGCATGGGGCGCCCGAAAAGCTCGAGGACATCCCCGGGTTTTTGCTCAACGTGCGCGGGGGGCGGCCCCTGCCCGACCCGGTGGTAAAAGAAATCACGTACCGCTACAGCCTGATTGGGGGCGGCTCGCCCTTGTTGCGGCTCACCACCTTGCAGGCGGAAGCGCTGGCGAAGCTGATTGCCCACCCCGTTTATGTGGGCATGAGGAACTGGAAGCCGTTCATTCCCGAGGCAGTACGCCGTCTCAGCGACGATGGCGTTGAGCGCATGGTGGCCGTGTGCCTGGCGCCCCAAAGTTCTCGCACCAGCATTGGACTTTACCGAAAATACTTGATGGATGCGGTCGAGCAGGTGCGCCCGGGATTGGTGGTGGATTTCGTCGAAAGTTGGCACGACCATCCGGGGTTGATCGAGGCGTTTCGCGAGCGCGTTGCGGCGGCGCTCCTGGCCGCGAGAACCGAGACCGGTGGCCCCGTTCCCGTAATCTTTACGGCCCATAGTGTGCCGGAAGGGACGATTGCCGAGGGAGATCCTTACGAGCGGCAGGTGCGAGAGACGGCGGCTCTGGTGGCCAGGGCAACGGGCCTCGCCGAATATCGTCTG
>JBEKAD010000123.1:0-10711 GCA_050018435.1 Terriglobia bacterium | reverse complement strand
GCGGCGCCTGCACCCCCCGCCCAACCTCTCCAACACTCGTTTCCGTAACCCTGTCGGGCTTCCCACATCTAATACACCCGAAGCCATTCGTCACGTGTGCTCAAACCGATGGCGGCGTTTGCTGAGGCATTGCCGCCACCAGGCAGAGCGTGTAGGATATTCAATCCTCATGACTGCGACATGTATCCCGTACACTCACGTTCCTCACTCCAGCGCACTGCTAACGGATTATCTCTACCACTTCGACAGGGTCAGCCACTTTTATAACGGCTCACCGTACGATGCCCGAAGCTATCAGGCCATCGCAGCTCAAATGAGCAGATTCGCGACCGCGCGCGGGGAGATTGCCACGGTCCTGGCGCGACAGAATCGGGCTTTTGGCTGTTCGGCGCCGACTTTGGCGAACATCCAACGGCTGAGCGAGCCGGAAACCTTCGCCGTTGTGACAGGTCAGCAAGTGGGGTTGTTTTCCGGTCCGGCATTCACGCTTTACAAGGCACTCACAACGGTGCGGCTTGCCCAGTCTCTTTCGGAGCAAGGCCTTCCTTGTGTCCCGGTGTTTTGGTTGGCCACGGAGGACCATGACTTAGACGAGGTTTCGGCGGGAGCAATCTTCGACGAAGAGTACAATCTGCTCCCGCTACGTGATTCCGGGAACCGACCTTCGCCACGCTCGCCCGTGGGTGAAGTCCGGCACACGGCGGAGATTTCCGCGGCGCTTAGTCAAATGGAAACTGCCCTGCCGGAAGGTGAGTCGCGCCCCCGGCTGCTGCAAGACCTGCGGGAGTGCTATGTGCCCGGCGCGACGTGGGGAGAGAGCTTTGCGAGATTCATGACCCGTCTTTTCGGCCGCTGGGGCGTGATCCTTATGGACCCGTTGGAAGAATCCTTGCACCGGCTTAGCTCCAGCGTTTACCAGCCGGCGCTCGGGAAGGCGGCGGAACTTCGGGCCGGAGTTTTGGAAAGCTCACGTGCATTGGTACAGCGTGGCTATCACGCCCAAGTACACGTGGGGGAGGACTCAACGCTGGTCTTTGTGGCCAGGCACGGTGACCGGGTAGCCCTGCATCAACGGGACGGCAAGTTTTTCATTGAGGGGAGCGAGGAGCTCTCGTTATCCAAACTGCAATCCTTACTTGCTGAGCGGCCGCTGGACTTTTCACCCAACGTGCTGTTGCGTCCGCTGGTTCAGGACTCACTCGTGCCAACACTGGCTTATGTGGCGGGCCCTTCCGAGTTGGCCTATCTCGGCCAGGCGCAGTCTCTTTATCGGGCGCTGGGCCGCCCCCAGCCTGTGATATTTCCACGCGCGGCGTTCACGCTACTTGACTCGCGGAGCGACCGTTTGATGGAAAAGTATAAGCTGAGCCTGGAGGATGTATGGCAGGGCGACGAGCACTTGAGCCAAAAAATCGCCGCCAGCGGATTTGCGGACGGTTGGTCGGGGCGTTTCGATCAAAGCGAGGGCGAGTTGGAGCAGCTCTTGGACCGTCTGCAAGGCGATATCGAAAAGCTTGACCCGACCTTGCTCGATACACTCCAACACACCAAGGAGAAGATGAAATACCAAATGGACCGGCTGCGCGGCAAGCTGACCCGGGCCGCGCTCGGCCGCTCGGATTTGCTTGTCCGTCACGTGCAGGCCCTGTCGCGATTCCTCCTGCCGCACAAGGATTTGCAGGAACGCCGCGTGAGTGGGGCGTACTTCCTGGGTCGCGCCGGCTATGAGTTGCTCGACCGGTTGCTCGCGCAGATCCAAGTCCGCTGCTCGGATCATCAAACCCTCAAGTTTTGATATCCTCCCACTCGTTCAAACATCAGGAGCACACGAATGAACAACCAGTTCGGCCTCATAAAGCCCACCCATTCGCCCCAGCGTCGCGAATTAGTGCCTGCCCCGTGAATTTTCGTGTCCACACCTTATAAAACCCGCTTTTCGACGGTCTGGTATAATCCAAAGCTGCAACGGATGGGGTAAGCTTTTCCAGAGGGGCCAACATGAATGTTCGTTCCGCGCTCGATCTGATCAATCGCGATCGTACCGTTTATGAGATTTCGGACCGTGGTGGGATTGTTCTAAAAAGCCCGCAAAAGTTCATTTCACAGACCCTGGATTTGCTAGTGTGGAACGCCGTTTTCGGGGAAGGCGATGAAGTTCGCAACACGGCCCGCTGGATTATCCGGCGCGCGGGCCTGGAGTTGGGCGTCATTCCGTCATCGATTCAAGGCCTTTATGAAGCGCGGGGAAGAAAAGAAGCCGGCGGCTTTACGGTGCCGGCCATCAACATCCGCAGTCTGAGCTACGATGTGGCCCGAGCGGTTTTTCGGGCCGCGCTGCATTTGAAAGCGGGCGCTTTCATTTTTGAACTTTCCCGCAGTGAGAGTAACTATACGGACCAAAAACCGTCCGAGTACGCGGCCGTCATGGTGGCGGCGGCGTTGAAGGAAGGCTATGATGGTCCGATCTTCATTCAGGGCGACCATTACCAGGCCAACGCCAACAAATTTGCCAAGGACCCCGAGGCGGAACTACAGGGAATGCGTGACTTCGCCCAGGACTCAATCTCCGCGGGGTATTACAACATCGACATCGATACATCCACCTTGGTTGATCTCAGCAAGCCGGGAGTGCGGGAGCAGCAGCGCGCAAATTTTGAAAGCAGTGCGAAGCTTGCCGCCTACGTGCGGTCGATTGAGCCCCAGGGGGTCATCATTTCCCTGGGGGGCGAGATCGGGGAAGTGGGGAAACAGAACTCCACGCCTGAGGAGCTGGCCGCATACATGGACGGTTTCCTCGCCACGCTTTCAAAACATGCCGGCAAAAAGAAAGGCCTCTCCAAGATCAGCATCCAAACCGGGACAACACACGGCGGCGTGGTGCTTCCGGATGGAACGGTGGCCCAGGTCGCCATCGATTTCGAAACCTTGCGCAAACTCTCGGAGGCCGCCCGTGACCGTTACGGCATGGCCGGAGCTGTGCAGCATGGCGCCTCGACTCTGCCGTCGGACGCCTTCCATAAGTTCGCGGAGTGCGAAGCTGCGGAGGTCCACCTGGCGACGGAGTTCCAGAACTTGATATACGAGAACTCTGCTTTCCCACGCGACTTCAAGGATGAGATTTACAAGTACCTGCGAAAGACCTGTGCAGATGAAAAGAAGCCCGGCGATACCGACGAGCAATTCATTTACAAGACCCGGAAAAAGGCTTTCGGTCCCTTCAAGAGAAAATTTTGGGAGCTTGCTGCCGGCGTCCGAAACAGGATCGGAGAGGACTTGGAGAGGAAATTCGCATTCCTGTTTGAACGGTTGAAGGTGCGGCGCACAGCGGAACTCGTCAAGAAGACTGTGCCCGCCGTGGCGGTGTATCCTCCCGCACCGGCCGCCTTGGCGGAGGCTCTCCATCGCGCGCCCGCCGCACATTAAAGCGCCTCGAAGCGTGTGAAACATCCACGAGCGAGTAAGGAGACGAGGATTTATGGCATCACCCGAAGCCGGCAAAGCGATTCCCCCCCAGCGGACGCATACTCGGCTGCACACTGTTCATGTTGAAACTCACGCGCGGGTCGAATTCAAGGACATTACGGACCTTGTGCAAATGGTCGTGACCGAGTCGGAAGCGCAAAGCGGAACATGTTTTCTCTTTGTCCCCCACACCACCGCGGCGATTCTGATCAACGAGAATGACGATCCTGCCTTGCAAAAGGACTTCGACAATTTCCTGAAGTCATTGGCGCCGCGTGATAGCAACTATCACCACAATGATGGCAATTGCGATGCGCACCTGAAGGCTGCGGTGATTGGGAACTCGAAGTCGTTGCTCGTCGAAAGTGGGCGCCTGGTCCTGGGCCGGTGGCAAGGAGTCTTCCTATGCGATTTTGATGGCCCGCGCCGCCGCGAGTTACGAATCAAAGTGGTGCCAGATTGAAGGCGGCGGCATCCAATGATTGCCCCATGAGAAGTGCGCCAAAGTGAGTACCGCTCCAAGCGCTGAAATGTCAACCCTGGGCATCTACATCCAGGTCCCCTTTTGCGCGTCCAAGTGCAGCTTCTGCAATTTCAGCTCGCGCGTGGAGCGGAGCACGATTTTCGATCAGTACGCCCGCATGCTCCTGCGTGAACTGGAAGGCAGGCAAGGTTTCTTTGCCGCGTACGGCATCCCCCGAGAAGTCCTCTCACATCCTGTCGATTCGATTTACATTGGCGGCGGTACCCCGACTTTGCTGGGAGAGGAGCGCCTGGGCCTTGTTGTCCGCGCCTTGCAGGAACATCTGCGCTGGAGCGAGGACGTCGAATTCACGCTGGAAACGACTCCCGGCTCAGCGAATGGCAGTTTGCTTCGCGCCTTGCGAGGGCGGGGCGTGAACCGGCTGAGCATCGGCGCGCAAACGTTTGACGACCGGGAGCTCCGTGCGGTCGGCCGCCTGCACTCTGCTGACGACAGCTCCGAGCTTGTACATCAGGCGCGTCGGGCTGGTTTCCAAAACGTCAGCCTGGACTTAATTGCTGGCCTGCCCTACCAGACGGAGGAATCGTTTCGCCGCAGCCTGGAGGCCACGGTGAAGTTGCGGCCTGAGCATATGTCTCTTTACCTTTTTGAGGATGATGAAAAGAGCCGCCTGGGGAGGGAAGTGGTCCACGGCGGAGATCGTTATCATGCCGCCGTAGTGCCGGGGGACGAATTCATGGCGGGTGCCTACGAATTCGGCTGCGCATTCCTCGCCAACGAAGGCTACGCCCAATACGAGATTTCCAACTTCGCCCTGCCGGCGTCTGAGTCGCGTCACAATCGGAAGTACTGGCAGCTTGCGCCCTATGTGGGCCTTGGCGCGGGGGCGCATTCTTTTGACGGCGTACGGCGGTGGTCGAATCAAATCGATGTGCAGTGTTACCTGGCGAAATTGGATGCGGGGCAACCACCCATCGACGAGTTACGCATCCTGACGACCGAGGAACAGGTGGAAGAATTCTTCTTCCTCGGATTGCGGCAAGTCGAAGGCGTCAATTTGGAGCTAGCGAGGGAGCGTTGGGGAGCGGGCTACCTCAAACGTTGGGAAGATAAGATTCAAAACCTCACGCGTGAGGGCTGGGTGGTTTCGCAAGGGGATCGCGTGCGTATGGCTCGCCACGCGTACCTGGTTTCCAATGAGATTTTCCAGGAATTCGTTTCCGCGTGATGATGGTTCAGATGAAATACTGGTCACATAAAGGGTTTCATGAAGCTACTTCTCAATTCGTTCGTGGCTGACCCCCTCACCCGGCGCTCTCGCGCCACCCTCTCCCCCACGGGGGCGAGGGTAGGAAGCTCAAATTAATGCCATGCTCTCTCCCACGGGGGCGAGGGTGAAAATCCAAATTACCGCCCCCCTCGCCCCCTTGGGGGAGAGGGGCCGGGGGTGAGGGGGTTCGAGGGTCGAGCAGGGAACAGTCTCCCTGACGAAGCTTAAGCGAACAGGATTGTATTTAGACCAGCTTTTGCGGCAACCGCTATAATGCTTGCGAATCATTATTAAATATCGGAGCGTGAGAATTTATGCCAGCACCTACTGTCGATTTGCGCAGCGATACCGTCACCAAACCTTCCGCCGCAATGCGCAAGGCCATGCACGACGCCGAGGTAGGGGATGATGTCTACCGCGAGGATCCTACGGTCAACCGGCTCCAGGATCGGGCGGCGGAAATCTTCGGCCGCGAAGCGGGCCTGTATGTTGTGTCAGGAACCATGGGGAACCAGACGGCCATCAAGGTCTTGACACGCCATGGGCAGGAGGTCATTTGCGAGGACCGCTGTCATATTTACAACTTTGAAATGGGGATGGTCACGGCGTTCTCGGGTGTCGTGCCCCGCACGATTCACGCCGAAGACGGAATCCTGACCTGGGACCTGATCGCTCCGCACGTTCGTGGCCGGAACGACCATCGTGCCCGCACCGGATTGATCGAGATCGAGAACACTTCAAACCTGGCGGGAGGCTCGGTCTATCCGCTGGCGATTACGAATGACATTGTTGATCGTGCGCACGCGGTCGGGCTACCCGTACATCTCGATGGCGCGCGAATTTTCAACGCCAGCGTGGCCATCGGGAAGTCCGTCGTGGAACTCAGCAAAAAGTCTGACTCGGTGATGTTCTGCCTTTCGAAGGGACTGGGTGCGCCGGTGGGGTCCATGCTCGTGGGGAGCAAAGAATTCATCGAGGAGGCGCGCATCGTCCGGAAGATGCTCGGAGGCTCGATGCGTCAAGCCGGCGTGTTGGCAGCCGCTGGCCTCATCGCGTTGGATGAGAATCCCAAGCGGCTCCACATCGATCACGCCAATGCCGGGTTTCTGGCCCAAGAGTTGGCGCAAATTCCTGGAATCAAGATTGATGCTGCCAAGGTCGTCACCAATATCTTGTTCTTTGACGTTTCCGGGACAGGGTTGACCGCTTATGAGATCTCGAAGCTCCTGGCTGCGCAAGGCGTCCTGGCGAACGCCACGAACGCGCGAAGCATTCGCATGGTTACCCACCTGGACGTGGATCGGGCCGGATGTGAACGCGCCCTGAAAGTCCTGTGCGAAGTCGTTGTCCCACGGAGAGCCGCGGCATCCTGAGGGTGAGGCGCAATCTTTCGGTCCCGTATCCCGGGAGCTTTGACGTTGGCGAGTTCCTCAATGGCTCTACCGGGAAAACTGCCGCCTCATTTCTTCATTTCTTGCCGCACTTGAATCTTCACGAGTGCATCGAGGTAGTGCGTGCGGTAGGTTGGGTCATCGGGTTCAAGGTGGGTGGCGGTGCGATACTCCTTCACTGCGCCGTCAATATCCCCGAGTTTCTCCAGCGCGTAGCCAAGGCCGTTGTGGGCGTCGGCGTCGGTCTGATCATGCCGGATGGCCTCGATCATTTCCACCCGGGCGCGCTTCCATTCTTTGGCCAGCAAGAAGGTGATGCCCAACTCGCGGTGCAGATCGGAGTTTTCCGGATCCAGCTTCATGGCTTGGTGAAGAGCGGCGACCGCTTCGTCTAATCGTGCTTGCGCGCGCAATTGGACAGCCTGCTGTACCAGCCGCCGCAATTGGGTTTTGTCCTCGGCCAGGGCGGCAGGATCGCTCCCCGCTGATGAGGACGGCGTATCCTGTATCGGGCCGATCCGGGCTTCCTCGTTGGCCTTCGGCGAGATGAAGTAGGCCGCCTCAGGCTTACCGGGGCAGCGCACGTGAATGTAATGGTCACCGGGGTCGACATCCGCGATGGTGAGATTTCCAGCGGCATCGGTGGCGCCCGCGGCCTCCGCGTCCAAATCCACCCGGCAACCTGGCCGACCCGGTTGGACGACGACCTTCGCGGTTTGTGCCTGGCGCTCGCGTGCCGATGCAACTCCGAAAGCCACGGCGAGACCCAGGAACCAAGTTAGAAATTTGCGCATCTTCGGTTAAATATGCATCCGCCGAATTCTGCGAGTGCAGGCCTGGGCGGCCCGGCACTCCTTGCCGGGAGTACGCCCCATGGCCCGATTCCGCGCATTAGCTTAGCACGGTTACGAAGCAGGGATGTGAGGCGCGTCGTTTTCTGTACCGCCAACCTTGACAGGCCTTTGGTGAGCCGCTATCCTTTATTTCGGGAAGTCGGGATTTCCGACTTTCGTAAATGAATCACCATGGGCACCATCGTTAAAATCCAACGCAAGGGCCAAGTGACCATTCCCACTCATCTTCGTGTCCAGGTGGGCTTGGTTGACGGCGATTTTGTGGAGGCCAAAGCGGAAAAAGGCAAGATCGTTCTCACACCGAAACTTATTGTTGACCGTGAATATACGCCCGCCCGGCGCCGGGTCATTGATGCCCGCCTCGCTGAGTCGTTGGAACAGGTGAAAAGAGGCGAGACGTACGGGCCATTCGAGACCCACGAAGAGATGATGACGTTTCTCCACGGCCGAGCCAAGAAAGCCCCCCCAAAGAAAACCACATCTCTTAAATCCAGTGCCCGATGAAGCGCGAACTGACGGCCGCCGCTGTTAAGGACTACGCTGAGGCTCCCCCCGCCGTCCAGAATGCATTCGATAAACAAGTGAAACTGCTGGTGGAGAACTTCCGCCACCCCTCGCTCCGCGTCAAGAAATACGATGAGTCCCGCCACATCTGGCAGGCCCGCGTAAACCGCGACTGGCGCTTCTATTTCCTCATCGCCGGTGACACCTACCTCATTTTGAACATCATCCCTCATCCCAAATAACACTTAATAAGACTTGCTAGCTTCCCGTTCTCCACCCCCTCCTCAATTTTCCCTCCAACTAGTCTCTTCGCCTGCGCGTGCCGAAGGGTTGCTCCACACGCCAAGGGTTGGAATGCGCCGTTTTCTTGACGGCCTCCGGGTTGTGTTATAGCCTGAGTTATGGGCAGATAAACGGAAATTTGTGGTTCCCCGTTTACCCAAGGGTATTCCACCTTTGCCCGAGACACCTTTGGCTTTTCGACTCGTTTTCTCAATGGTTCCGAACGGCTGGGCCGCGGCCCTTCCGGCCAAAAGTTTGCCATGCCCGAGATAGATCACGACTTCGTGGATAAGATCCTTGCGGGTGACCGGCGCGCCATCGCCCGGGCCATTTCTTCTGTGGAGAACCGGGACCCTGTGGCGGTTCCGCTGCTCCGCGAGCTGTTCCCGCGGGCGGGGCGGGCGCGCGTGGTGGGGCTTACGGGCGCGCCGGGAGCGGGGAAAAGCAAGCTGGTGGAAAAACTGGCCATCGAGTATCGCCGCCGTAGTGCGCGCGTCGGAATCCTTGCTGTCGATCCCACCAGCCCCTTTTCGGGTGGTGCAATCCTGGGCGATCGTGTGCGCATGCAGAGCCTCGCCAATGACCCGGGCGTCTATATCCGCAGCATGGCGACGCGTGGGCAACTCGGCGGGCTGGCGCCCACGACTCAGGATGCGGTAACGATCCTCGACGCCGCGGGCTGCGAAATTGTTTTGATCGAAACCGTCGGGGTGGGGCAGGATGAAGTGGAGGTCGCACGCCTGGCGGACGTGACCGTTCTCCTGTTGGTGCCAGGTTTGGGCGATGATATTCAAACTTTTAAAGCCGGAGTGATGGAAATCGCCGACGTGTATGTCGTCAACAAGGCGGATCGCGCCGGGGCGGATCGCGTCGAGCAAGAAGTCACGGCGATGCTCTCACTGGCTTCTCGCCCCGATGGCTGGCGGCCTCCCATTGTCAGAACCGTTGCCACCACGGGGCAAGGAATTTCAGCGTTGGTCCAGGCGCTCGATCAGTTTCACGCTTTCAGCGAAAAAGGTGATGTCACCGTGCGCCGGCGCAAGGAGCATTGGCGCTCCCGGCTTTTGGATTTATTGCGACAAACGCTTTTTGAACGAGCCGTTGCGGGACCGCTCCTCGACGGCTCACTTGACCGGCAGGTTGCTGATCTGCTATCGCATCAACGGGATGCGCATCAGGTTGTGGAGGAAATTATCGCTGCGCTGCTGCCGGGGAGCGCGAGCTCCCACCCCGCATTTTCTTCACGCGGCGGCGTGAAAATTCATCACCTGGGCATCGCGGTGGAATCACTTGCGCGCACCGTCCCCCTCTTTCAGAAACTGCTGGGGAAAGCTCCCGATGCGGAGGAGAGCGTTGCAGACCAAAAGGTGCGCGTGGCAGTTTTCCGCCTGGGCGATAGCCACCTGGAATTGCTGGAGAGCACAGAAGACGATTCGCCCATTGCGCGTTTCATCGCCAAGCGCGGCCAGGGGATCCATCATCTGGCGCTCGCCGTCCCTGATTTGCCGGAAGCGCTGCGGAAGTTAGAGAGCGAAGGCGTGCATCTGATTGATCGTGAGCCCCGCGTGGGCGCCGGCAACGAGCAAATTGCCTTCCTTCACCCCTCGAGCACTGCCGGGGTGCTTATCGAATTGATTGAGGAATGCGATCGATGACAACGGATGTAGCGCCGGGCTTTAGCCCGGCAGGTGCCGCCCTAAAGGGCGGCGCTACAATTGATTGAGGAATCATGAAACTTGGCGCGTTTGACATCCACGCTATTTCCGACGGAAGTTTCCTGCTCGATGGCGGGCAGATGTTCTCGGTGGTTCCCAAGGCGCTGTGGGAGAAGAGAATCCCCGCCGACGCGCGCAACCGCATCCGGATCAGCCTGACTTGCCTGCTGATCCAAACGGGCCGCCATAACATTCTGGTGGAAACCGGCATCGGGGATAAATTCGACGCAAAATTCAATGAAATTTATGGTGTGGATCACACCCGAACTCTCCCCGGTGAACTCCAGAAGTTGCGCCTGGAACCCCAAGATATCGACATCGTCATCAATACGCACTTGCACTTCGACCATTGCGGCTGGAATGTTCGGCGCGAGGATGGAAAGTTGGTGCCGACTTTTCCCCGCGCGCGATATTTGGTGCAGCGCGGCGAATGGGAAGACGCGCACCATCCCACAGAGCGCGATCGCGCCAGCTACGTGGAGCATTTTTTCGCCGCTGCGGAGGCGCAAACGGAGCTTCTGGATGGCGACGCGGAAATCGTTCCGGGCGTGCGGGTGGAGGTGGCCGCGGGGCACACGCGATACATGCAATGCGTGCGGGTGGAATCGGAAGGCGACACGGCGTTCTTTCCCTCGGATCTTGTACCCACGATCTCCCATCTCACCTATCCCTGGATGACCAGCTTTGACCTTTATCCCCTGGAGACGCTTGCCAACAAGAAACGTCTTTTGCCGGAACTGGCAGAGGCC
>JBEKAD010000122.1:0-10716 GCA_050018435.1 Terriglobia bacterium | reverse complement strand
TCCGGTACATCATGGAGAGCCGCGGTTTTTTCTAATTCTTCCATCTTTTGAAAAGCCCGTTCGTGAGCCGCCACAATTGGCCAAAGTTGGAATCTCCCATTCTTTTGGAGCTGACGGCCTACAGCCGAAAGCTGACAGCAAGCACCTAGCCTCTAAATCCTGACTCCTGATTCCTCGCTCCTGGCACGGTGCGCGATTTCACCCCGACACCGCTCTCCATTCGATAGGCTAGCACGTTAGCGTCCAGGGTCGAGGGGGAGACCGCCGAATTTGCTTAAGATAGGGAAATTATGCCTGATTTTTCTTTCCACATTCCTACCGGTGGGAAGTGGTAGCGCGGGATCGCCAATTTCCGAGCGCGTCGTAGGGGCGGTTCGCGAACCGCCCGCCAACCCGCGAAGCGGGCGGAAGATCGTAGCCCATGGCGCAAGAAGCTGTGAGAAAATAAACAATCTCGCGCAGAGACGCAAAGACGCAAAGAATTGCGGACAATAACTGCCTTGTTTTATTTGCGCCCTCTGCGGCCTTGCGCCTCTGCGCGAAATGCTTTGGCTTTTGCAGGAATCATTTCACAGCTTCGCAAGCCGTGGGGGAATCGGCCCCCCTCCTGAACCCGGAGGGGAATAAACCCGCAAGGCCGAACGCCGTTCGGCCCTACACCGCGCCCCGAATCCCGAATCCCGAGCCCCTAACCCCACGTTAAAAAACCCTTGCCGGGTGGTAAGCTATGCGGCGCGATTCGGACCAGCCCGCGTGAGCTGCCGGCCGGGTTGGGAATTCATCCAGGCGATGCAGTGCAGCAATGGGGGAGGGATCATGAAAAACATTCTTTCGCGCCGGAACTTCCTCCGCGGGGCGAGCGGGGCCGTCAGTCTCTCGTGGGGAGGGCTGCGGATCTTCGCCGGGCCCCCGAATGCCGCAGATGAGGCCCCATCCCAAACGTTTTCTCCATCTTCGCAGCCCTTCATCTACGGAACGACAATCTACCGGCCGCCCAATCCTCCTGCCTCAATGCGGCGGGAAATGCTGAAGGCGATCGCGCAGAAATACCAATTCAACATCGTGCGCATTTATCCCCCGTGGGTTTATTACCATCCCGCGCCTGACCGTTTTGTCTTCGATGACCTGGAAGAAGTGATGAAGTACTGCGACGAATTCGGCTTGCGGGTCCTGATGGGGATCGTCACCGAGGAAGCGCCGTACTGGCTGGAAAGGGCGCATCCCGAAACTCGCTATGTGGATGCGAAAGGAAACCCGCAGCGGCTCAGCGATAGTTCCAATAACGTGAGCGGCGGGTGGCCCGGGCTTTGCCTGGATTGGGACCCCGTGCAGCAGGCCGCCCAGCGCTTCATCCGGGAACTCATCAAGGTGGTGGCGCCTCACCCCTCGATGTACGCGTACGATTGCTGGAATGAGGCGCACATCGAGCCGGCGTGGGCTCGCAACATTTGGGCGCAACCCCAGGAAATTTTGTTTTGCTACTGCGATCAAACCATCGCGAAGTTTCGCCGCTGGCTGGAACACCGCTACGGAAGCCTCGACGCGCTCAACGAGGCGTGGGTGCGGCGCTACGGCGATTGGAAGGAGGTGGATCCCCCTCGCGCCATGAGCACGTACACCGACTGGGTTGACTGGAGAGACTACATCATTGACCGGACCACCTGGGAGTTGCAGTTTCGGGTGGAAGCCGTCCGCGCGGCGGACCCTCACCATCTCCGCGAATGTCATGCGGGGACTGTGCCGCCCGTCGGATCGGTAACCACGAGCGCCTTCAATGGATGGCGCCTGGCGGAGTGCGTGCAAACCTGGGGACTCTCCACTTTCCCCAACTGGAGCAACATCCCGCCCTCGCTCGGCGCCGCCAGGTTTGAGGTGACGCGCTCGCAAGCCGCCGACAAACCCTTTTGGATGACGGAACTCCAAGGCGGGCACGGCAGCGGCGGACTGGTGCAGAGCCCGCACATGCGGCCCCGCGACATTCGCTTGTGGAATTGGCTCGGCGTCGCCGCGGGCGCCTCGGGAATCATCTACTGGGCTTACCACGCGGAAGCTACCGGCACCGAGGCCATGGGATTTGGCTTGGTTGACCGCGACGGCTCCGAGACCGATCGGGTTCGGGAAGCGGCGCGGAATAATCGCCTGATCCAGGCGCATTGGGATGTCTTGAAGGATTACCGGCCGAAACCCCAGGTGGCCCTCCTCACCGACCAGGACAACGCCATCCTGACTTACGCGATGTCGGGCAAAGAAGATGCTTCCATGCTGTCTTTTCAGGGTTACTACAAGGCCCTGTGGACCATGGACCAATGGGTGGACTTCATTGAGCCGCGCAGCCTGGGCCAAGCCCATTACAAAGTGGTGATTGCGCCGTGGCACCTGATCGGCAAAAAGGAGACGTGCCAACAACTGCTCCGCTACGTGGAAAACGGCGGGACCCTTATCCTCGAAACCTCTTTCGGCCTCTTCGACGAACGCTGCTTCTACAATCCGGTGATTCCGCCCTGGGGCCTGGCAGAAGCGTTTGGATATCGCGAGAAAGAGAACTACTACATGCGCCCTCGGGGCGAGCCGGGTTCGGCGGCGCGCCCTGCGGCGGAGATGATCAACTACGAGCCGGACATCCAGTTCTCGCTGCCCTTGCCCGTCCAAGTGCGGGCCAACACCTACCTAACCCCCATTGAGATTAGATCCGCTACGCCCATTGCCACCTGCATGGATCTTACCGTAGGCGCTAAAAAGAAGGTTGGCAAAGGCGAGGTCTATTACTTCGGAACGAATCTGGGCGCGAGCATCGCCGCGGGTAACGATGCGGGAATCGATTTGCTGCGCGCCCTCATCACGCCGGCCGCGCCGCCGCCCGTCAGTTCCACTAAGCTGCGGCCACGGCTGATTGAAGGGTCCAAGCGCAGTTTGCTGGCCGTGTTCAACGACACGCCGCAAGACCAAACCGAAAACCTCGTGCTGCCCCCGCGGTATCATCGGGCCACGGACATCCACAGTCAAAAAATCCAGACGTGGGAAAATGGCGCTCTGCAAGTGAGCGTCCCCTACGAGGATGTGCTGGTGTTGCTGCTGGAGTGACGTGGAACAAGCGTAGCGCCGACGTCACGAGCGGAGGTCTGCGTTACGGTTGTTTGAGTTTCGGATAGTTCTTCGCGATCCAACTCTCCACGAGTTGCCGGTGTTCAGCCAATTTCTCTTGCAGAAATCCTGCTTCTGAGTCGGAAGCCACTTCCGCGTAGTCATAGTCGATGACGTTTCTTTGGCGACGGCAGGTCTCGAGATAATCCGTAAACGGCCGGCCCGCAGGACCTAGGACAAGCCCGGCAGCTTCGAACGTGGTTTGGTGCTGGCCCGGAAGCGTGGAGGACACTCGGTAACCAGCACATGCCAGCACGATCTTGGAAAGCTGGAGTGCCGCGTTGTATGCCGTCGCGAAGGTGCAATCGGCGGATAGACCGGGCAGGGCGGCGTCGGTCAGATCACGCTCCACAAGCTTGCGCAGATTTTCAATTTCGGTTGCGCTGGTGCGGCGGCGGCGTTCCAGGCGCTTGCTGGCCAAAAGTTCTGCCAAATTCACGGGCATCTCCGATAAGGAACAGCTTTTTTGAACGTAAGACATCCACGGCGAAGTGATGCTTCGCTTGAACCTTCTGGGCGAACTGATCTGCCGTATAAACGATGGGATTGACGTCCCGGCCGAGGCGCTCCTCAGCCCTGCGGAGCGGCCTGGATACTTCTGCCAGGTTTACGTGTCCCAGGATCAGGAGGTCCACGTCGCTGGCAGCGTGCTCTTCCGACCGCGCGATAGAGCCATAGATGAAAGCCCATTGGATGCGATCTGCAAAAGAGTCCAGCGCGCCTCGAATCACGTCGGCTAATCCCGCCGTCTTTAAAATGAGGCGGTGAAGATCCTCAAAGAAGGGCAAGCCGGTGGCGGCCTTAAAGTAAACGTGCTTTCCCTCGCGGCTCTCGTGGAGGATGCCGCCGTGAACCAGAGAGGCGAGTTCGCGCTGCAGGCTGGAAGGGGCAACCCGAAGATGCCGGGCGAGCTCCCGCATGTACCAGCGTCGCTCCGGCTGTCCGAAAGTGGCCGCCAGAATCGCCCGGCGCGTCTTCGGAAATAAAACGTCAATCCTGGACTGCGTACGCATCGAACGTAATTATGTACGTATTTTACGTACGGAGCAAGTGCGATATGGGCGGAAAGCACCCCACGGTAATTTGCTGGTGAGGGCAGCAAGGTGGCGCCGATCTCTTACGGTGTTCTGCGGCCCTTATGGGATTCCTCGACGAATCGCGGACCTGCGAATCAGGTCCGCGCTATGCTTGCTCTCGACTCGCTCAAGGCGTCAGCACGATTTTCCCGAACGCGCCGGGCTCCATGACGGCACGGTGGGCCTGGGGTGCCTCGGCGAGGGGCAGTTCCTTTCCCACCACCGGGCGCAGCGATCCGTTTTCGAGCCCGGCCACAAGACCCGCGTGAATGCTCTCGAGCTCCCGACGGCTGGCGTTAAACAACACCATTCCCAAAACCGCGGCGTCGCGGCGCATGATCTCGCGCGGGTTGATCTCAATGTTGCCGCGATTGCCGATCACCACCACGCGCCCTTTGGGGGCAAGGACGGTAAGGTCCTTGGCCAGATTCACGTTGGCCAGCATCTCCAGAATCACGTCTACGCCGCGTCCCCCCGTGAGCTTCATCAATTCGTCGAGATAACCCGGGGCGCGATGGTCGAGCACGTGATGCGCGCCTTGCACGGCCACGAGTTCGCGCCCGCGCTCCGTGCCCGCCGTGCCGATCACCGTCATTCCGGCGGCACGCGCCAATTGCACGCCCGCCACACCCACGCCGCCGCTGGCGCCGTGGATCAAAACCGTCTCCCCCGCCTGGGCGCGCGCGATTTGCCACAAGGCGCGGAAGGCCGTGGCGTAAGGAACGTTTATGCCTGCGCCCTGAGCGAAAGTCACGTTGGGCGGCAGCGGATGCGCCTGCCACGCCTCCGCCAGGGCCTGTTCCGCATAGGCGCCGGTGAGCGTTCCGCCCACGTAAACCCGGTCACCCGGGGCAAAGCCCTCGACGCCCTCTCCCACTGAGTCCACAATCCCCGCCGCATCACTCCCCGGCGTGTAAGGAAGCGCCGGCTTGATGGCATAGGTTCCCTGGCGCATGTAGGTGTCATAAGGGTTCACGCCTGCCGCCTTGACACGCACCACCACTTGCCCGGCGCCCGCTTGAAGATCGGCAACGTCTTCCAACTTCAGCACCTCCAGACCGCCGAATTCATGCACGCGTATGGCTTTCATAGTTGCCTCCTCTAATTCTTCAGCCCCGATTTCAACGCCGCGACTCGCGCCACGGCGGACCAATCCAAGTCTCCCAATCCCTGCGCGATGCCGCTGAGCAGATTGTCGCGAATCAGGCTGGCGATGGGCATGGGCGCTGCGGCCTCGTCTGCCGCCGCCATAATCAAACGGATGTCTTTCAGGCCCAGGCGCAGTTTGAACCCGGCGGGTTCGTAACGCTGCTCGGCAATGATCTTGCCGTAGTTTTCATAAACAGGCGATTGAAAAAACGAGCCCACCATGATCTCAAGAAAAGTCGCCGGATCAACGCCGGATTTTCGCAAGAGGGCAAAGGCTTCGCCCAAGGTCTCCAGCATGGACGCGATCAGGAAATTCCCCGCGAGTTTGAGGGTGTTGGCGGCAGTAGGGTCGGGGCCGATCACGAAGAGTTTCCGGTCGATCGCCTAGAGCGCCGTGTGGCAGCGCTCCACCGCTTCCGGCGGACCCGCCGCCACTACGATCAAGCGCGCCGCCTGGGCTGCGTCCGGACGTCCGAAAACCGGAGCGGCCACAAAGAGCTGTCCTTGCTGCCGGTGAGCGTCGGCGAGACGTCGGGAGAGATTCGTGCCGATCGTGCTGTGGGAAATATGGACGCCACCATGGGGCAGGCCCTCCAGAACGCCGTGTTCGCCAAACACTACCCCTTCCACGGCGGCATCATCAGCCAACATGGTGGCGACCACTCCGGAGGCGCACGCCGCTGCGGGTGTTTCCGCCAAGGTTGCACCCTGACTCACTAACGCCTCCGCGCGGCTGCGGGTGCGATTGTAAACCTTCAACACGTGGCCCGCCTTGAGCAGATTGCGCGCCATCGGCTCTCCCATTGCGCCCAGGCCGATGAATCCCATTTCCATGGTTTATGCTCCTTTCGGATGTCTTTACCAATTTACCACCAGTGCCCAGCAGCTTGCCTGTTTCTGTTCTCTTCCTCACGGAAAGGGAGGGGGCGTGGATGCGAAGCTTTGGAGTGCGGCCGCTTGCTGCCGCTTTCCCCCCTGCGAGCTTGCTCGCGGGAATTTCAACGGAGAGCACACTTTCTAGCCAGCAAGCTGGCTCGAGCCAAAGCGGCAGCAAGCTGCCGCACTCCAAAGCTTCGCAGGCCCGTGCAGCTACTTTAGGAGGGGCAATTGGGGTAAAATAGCAAATTCAGAGCTTGCGGACACGGGGAAAATCGCCGGTGATTCAAACACTGGCAGGAAAACACGAATGCGCATGACATCATCGGGGGAAGGCCGGACCAAGGAAGCAGGGGGAAACTGGAAGGCAATCCCAGCCGTCCTGGCATTGGCCGCCATGGCCGTAGGAGCGGGCGCCTTTCGCGCTCCGGCCCAACAAGCCACACCCCCGGCTGCGCCCACCGCGCCCGTCGCGACGGGGGACTCCGCGCATCCGGGGCAAAGCGCCCCGCCCGCGAAAACGCCCACCATTAAGACCACCGTCGAACTCGTCAACGTCCCCGTGACCGCTATAAACAAACGTGGACAGCAAGTCATTGATCTCAACAAGGAGGATTTCCAGGTATTTGAAGACGGTGTGGAGCAGCCCATCCGCAGTCTCGAGCGGGAAACGAACACGCCGCTCCGTATCGGTTTGATCCTCGACACCAGCAATACCGCGCGCAGCCGATTATCGTATGAGAAGGATGCGGCCGAGGAGTTTGTTTATATGGTCCTGCGCAGCGGCGGCACGAAGAACCAGGTATTCCTCCAGACCTTCGATGCTACCAGTTCGATTGTCCAGGACTTTACCAACGACCCGGATCTGCTGAATGAAAAGATCCAGGACCTTAAATCCGGCGGCGGCAAGGCCCTATACGATGCCATCTACTTTGCTTGCCGGGAGAAAATGCTCAAGACCGGCCCGCCGGAAGAGATGCGGCGGGTCTTAGTGGTCTTGAGCGATGGCTTGGATGTTCAGAGCCAGCACACGCTGAACCAGGCCGTTTCCATGGCTCGTATGGCCGAGACTATGGTCTATACCGTCGGCACGGCCGCCTACGGCTTCTCGAATCCCGGAGATAAACTCCTGGAAGACCTCTCCGGCGAAACCGGTGGCGCTCCCTCTTTCCCTCTGCGGGATGCCCCCGGCACCGACCTGGAGACGGGTTACCTTTCCCATGGGCAGATCGGGGAAACTTCCCAAAACAAAGGGTTAGGGGCGGAAACGGGGAAGTTTTCCGCGGAGCGATTGGTACACCTGGCTGACGCGTTGCAAAACATCGGCCGCGAATTGGACGAACAATACACGATTACTTATAAGCCGTTGCGGAGCGCCCTCGACGGGACTTATCGTTCCATTAAGGTTGTAACCACACACCGGGGAGTCACCCTGCGTTGGAAGCCGGGGTACTTTGCCACGCCGGAGTGATGGGCGCTTGCCGCAATTCCCATGCGAAAATCTCATGCGGTCTGCCGGAAGCAACGCGCCCTTTCCGCTTTGAAATGGAGAATCCCGTGAGCGACGTTCTCGCCCTGCTGGCAAAACTCCGCGACCGGCGCGTGATTGACCTCAGCCAAACGCTGGAAGAACACATGCCGCATTTTCCCACGCACTCGATGTTCTTCCACAACCTTTGGGGCTCTTACTGGCACGGGGGGCGTTCGCTGAGCTACCAATTAGTGATGCACGAGCATAATGGGACGCATGTGGATGCTCCCGCCCACTTCATCAGTAATGCCAAGCCGGATGCCCACGTGACGATCGAGCGAGTGCCCCTGACCCAGTTGTTGGGCCGCGGCGTGCGCGTGGATTGCCGCGATACGAAAGCGGGTGAGTACGTATCGAAAAGCCGGCTTCTCGAATGGGAGGGCCGTCACGGCGCGCTCCAGGCCGGAGACATTGTCCTCTTCGATTTTGGTTGGGCGGCGAATTGGGGGCTGCGCCCGAACAATCAGCACTACCTTGAAAACTGGCCCGGTGTCGGCATGGACGCGGCGGAGTATCTCCTCTCGAAACCGCCCGCCGCCATCGGCGTGGACACTCTCTCGCCTGACCCGCCGGAGGCGCTCCGCACGCGGCCCATCCATCCCGTGGTTCTGGAAAAGCAAGTGTTGATCATTGAGAATCTGTGCAATCTGGATCAGCTCCCGGACTTCTTCCTCTTCCTTGCCTTCCCGCTCAAAATTCGCGAGGGGTCCGGCTCGCCAATTCGCGCCGTGGCGCTGGTTTAGATCGGATTTCCCACGACGCTTGGACGCTCTTCCACACTTGTCGTGAGAAATCCGCGCTGATCATTGCGCTTCCACCAGCAACTCGCCGTTTTCGATATGCATGTCCTTGATGAATTCAGGAAGCCGCAAGCGCTCGCGAGCCTCGGGAGAGTCAAACTGTTTTTGCAGAAGGCTGCGGAAGGCGGCAGCGGGAATCGGTAAACTTCCCAATTTCGCAGCAGAGGGCTGAATTTGGAGCCTGCCGTCAAGAACCCCCAGCGTGCCCGTCAGGGTCAGGTAGAGTTCCTTCCCGCTCACACTCAACGTGAAGACGCCGACAAACCCGTCTCCTTCCAAATGCACGGAGGCCGCCTTGAGTACCACGGACCCTTGGGGGTTGGCCGCGCTTTCGTCTACACCCTGCTGCAACTTTGAACTCAACTCGGTTTCCGTGATGTGGGCGGTCCGGGCAACGCCTTGCTGGTGAGCCTGCTCGAGGGACAAGATCTTTTCATCGAAGGATTTTACGTCCTGCACACTGACCGGAACCAGCGTGGCACTTGGCGCCCGCAATGCCAGCAGGCCCGCGATGAGCGCGAGAGCGAGAATGCTCACGGAAATAATCCGGGAAACCTTCTTCGCCATTCCGCACCTCCTCCTCGGGGTGTATTCCCATTTCAACTATTCGCGGGCGGCGGCCCGCGAGGGCAAAAATAGTGTCGCCGAAGCGCCGGTCAGGAACGCCAGACTGAGCAAGGCGAAGGCATATCGGAAGTCGCCCGTGTGATGGTAGACAAATCCCACGGCCAGCGGGCCGAAGTACCCACCCAGGTTGCCGAGCGCATTCACCAGCCCCATCGCCGGTCCGGAAACCGAGCGTGGCAGAGTTTCCGTCGGGATCGCCCAGAACGGCCCCAGCATTCCATAAGTTCCAGCGCCCACCAGGGAGATTGCCACAAAACCCAAGGTGGGGGCGTGGCCCGTTAGAAGGATACAAGCCATCATGCAAGCGCCGCCCCAGGCAAGCCCAAAGGCAACATGGCCGCGCCGCTCGCGCCGTTTGTCGGAATGGCGCGAGACAAGGACCATGCCAATCGCCGTCACAATGTAGGGAATCCCCGAAAGGACGCCCACCCGCAGATTGCTCATCTTCCTCGCATTTTCGAGTGCTGAGGGAAGCCAAAAAAGGTAGCCGTAATTTCCGATGTTCTGCATCAGGTAAATGCCGACCATGACCAGCACGGTAGGATTGAGCAGAGCGCGCCAAAATTTGAGCAGGGCGCGCCAAAACGGGTCCGCCTTGGCTGACGGGTCCGGCTTGACCGAATCGAGTTCCCGGGATTCTTCGAGGAGGGTAGCTTCAAGATAGTCGCGCTCCTCGGTGGAAATCCAACGCGCCTCCTTAGGATAGTCATCAATAAAGATCCACCAAATGACCAGCCAAAAGAAAGGCAAGGCGCCTTCGGCAATCAGCAGCACGCGCCAGTTCCATCGGCCCAGAATCCATCCCGAAAGGGGAGATGAAAGGATCACCGCGATGGGAAGGCAGAGCATCCAGTAGGCATTGGCTCGGGCGCGTTCCCCCCGCGGGAACCAGTGCGAGAGCAACACCAACACAGCCGGCCACACCCCGCCCTCTGCTACCCCTAGCAAAAGGCGCATCACCCAGAATTGCTGCCAGGTTTGGACCAAGCCGCAGCCCACGGAACAAAGGCCCCACATGACCAGCAAGACACTGACGAAGCGTTTGGCGCTCCAGTGTTGCGCCAGATGTCCGCCCGGAATTTGCAGCAGCACGTATCCCCAAAAAAATACTCCCGCGGTGCCGCCGGCTTGCGTAGGGTTCATGTGGAGCGCACGGCTCATCGAGGGGAGGGCCAACGAGACATTGGTCCGATCGATGAAAGCGATCGTGTACATGATAAAGGAGACCGGGATGATGTGCAGCCAGCGTTGAGAGCGCATGCGCTTGGGGAGCAGTCTAAACTCCCTTACCTCGAAACTGATCTCGGGCCTTCAAGGCGACGGCGATGACAGCGCGGGGTGATGCTGAACTGCCTTCCCCCTGCGCAATCAAGCTTTTCCATGAGCCCGCATTCGAGGCGGCAGGATACCAGCAACCATGGGGTCGGCGCAATGCGTGGGAGAATGTGCCAGTAACTTATTTTGAAGGGGGCGGGCGAAGCTTTGGAGTGCGGCAGCTTGCTGCCGCTTTAGCCCC
>JBEKAD010000121.1:0-10781 GCA_050018435.1 Terriglobia bacterium | reverse complement strand
TACGTCGTTCATTCTAGAGCTGGTTGTTTACCCCGCCATTTATGCAGTATGGAAGTGGAATTTGGAGGTGAAGCCGAGTTTGAGCAAGCCCCTTGAGGCATAAGGGGAGTCATTCTGAAACTTGTCCTTGGTTCGTTGCCAGTAATCGGGTAGCACCGGCCTTTTGCCACAGACGACTGGCAACGGAAACCGGGCGGAGTTAAACTACAGGGGACGCCTGGCGCCCAGGAAGGAAACCATGAAAGTCCGCGAAATCGTTGTAACCCTCGTCGCTCTGATCGCGGTCGGGGTCATGAGCTTTTTTGCCTATCGGTACGAACAGAAGCGCAAGATGGCGGGGCTGTGCCCGTTCTGCGACCGCATGGTGCGTCCCATTACCGCCTACCGATTGAAAGTTGGCGACCACATGGTGGCGGCGTGCTGCCCGCGCTGCGGCATGCATGCCCAGGTGAGTCAGACGCAGGGAAATCCGGGTCCAGCCTGGGCCACTGACGTTAATACCGGTGAGACTGTCGCGGCAGAATCCGCCACTTATGTTGAGGGCGGTGACGTACAGTATTGCACGCACGGTGACCAGCCGATGACGCGCGAACCTCACGGCGTTTCCATGCGCGAGTATGATCGCTGCCTGCCGACCCTGGTGGCATTCAACTCGCCGCAAGAAGCCGAAGCTTATCAACAGCAGCATGGAGGGCGCGTTTTGAGCTACTCTCAGGCGCTTGCAAGTGTGCGGGAGCAATGATTCTGGACGGCAAACCGGCAAACCTCACAAATGTAATTCAAGTTGAGATCCCCCGAAACGTTGGTGCAAACGGCATTCGAGGGGATAGCTCCTCGGTAGTCGCCTAGTGTTTATTGACGAATCCGCAGGGGCAATCCGAAGTTCTGGGCGAGCGACGGGGCACTCGGAAACTATGATGAGTGGGTATTTCGCCGGATTGGGAATGAAAAACGCCCTTCCCGGAGAATAGGACGACAGCGCTTTGAAAGTGCACCAGGCTCCAATCGACCTGGCATCAGTAACGAGTCGTCGCCGAGGGTTTAGGGAAGCGCTCTCGGTCTTACCGGCCATTTGGCTGTCTCACCCATTGCGGAACCAGGGCACCTCGCGCCAATTCGTTCACGTTGGAAATATCGGAAGAACTATAATCTTTACCGCAGAGGCACTGAGACGCAGAGAGAAGGCCCTAAGTTATCAAATCTCTGCGCCTCCGCGCCTCGGCGGTGAGAAGACCGCCTGGACTTCACCTTGGGTTGTCTTCGATCAACTCCAGCTTGGCGGGGCCCAGCAGTCCTGACTCCCAGAGGGGTGTATCTTGCTTGTAAACAACGTTGGTGTGGGTGTAGCGCCGCTCGGGTGGCAGCCGGCTATCGCCGATAATGCGATTCGGCCAGAGATTGGCGACGTCAATCTCCAAAACATTTCCGGAGGGCTTCACCGCATCCGTGATCTCCACCCGGAAGGGCTTGGTCCACAACGGGCCAAGATCTTTTCCGTTTAGCCGAACCTGGGCGACGTATTTCACGTCGCCAAGGTCGAGCGCCACCCTCGCGTGCGCCCCGCGCAGCGCCAGCGGAAGATCAAACGACTTACGGTAGGTCGCCGTGCCGGAATAGTATTTAATCCCATCCTCCGACCGCTCCGTCCAGCTAATAAGTTTCTCAAACTCCACACTCGCCGGGTCTTTCAACGTAGCGCCGTCCGGAACCTGTCCCGACAACGTCGGGAGGGCGGCACGTGCCGGGCTAAAGCCCGGCGCTACACCCCTACCGTCCGCCGGCCCACCCCACTGGGGATCAAAGCTCACTGCCCACGGGCCCTGGATTTCTTGCCCGTTCGAGTAGACCGGGAAATTCCTGCTCGCTTCCCCTCGCACGTCCACGCCCATGGGCTGCCGGAAAACCACAAACAAGGAGCCGTAAGGTGCAAATTCCAAGGGCACGCTGGTCCGGCCATCGGCTTGCTTGAAGGCTGCTGCGGGCCGCGACTCGCCCGTGACGGGGTCCCACAGCTCCGGCCGCTTGCCCGACACGCGGAACGTGCATTCGGCCCGCTCGTCGCGGTCGTTGCGGTTGGATAGGAAGTACACCTCAGCGTCAGCTTGACTGCGGTGCAGGAAATCGAGCAACGCCCCGTTGGCACTGCTGCGATACACGAAGTCCGGAGCGATACTTTGCTGCGCGAAAACTTCGCGCAGCGACTCGCCGGAATAAATTCGTCCTTTCCCCAGGCTCCTTTCCTTTACTTTCAGGCCATCGATATCGCCCCACATTTCATCCGCGAGTTTTTTCAGCTCGGGATCGGCGCCGGGGTAACCCTGGAGCCCGGGGGGCCGCTGCGGTCGGGGCCCAAAGACAACTCCACCCTCCTCCACTAATTCACGAATTCTGCGCAGCACGGTCGCGGACATCACCCCATCCTGCGGCAGCACCAGCACGCGATAGCTCATCCCCGAGGGCAAGGTCCATCGTCCGTGGTCAATCGCGAGGCCGTGCAGGAGGAGTTCGGAATCGAGGGCGTCAAAGTTGTAACCCTCGGGCAGCGCGGGGCGCAGGTATTCGCGGGAAGGCAAGAACTTCGTCACGCCCTCACCATAAAAGTAGAGCGCATCGGCGTCGAATCGCCCCTTTTGCAACAGATACTGGCAGCGCGCCAGGTATTGGAAGAATCCTCGGGCCTCTTCCCACCAGGTAATATTGCGGTCGAAATGCGTTCCTGCTCCGTATTGCCAGCCAGGTTTCATCTCCAGCATGGGCTGCGCCGTGTACTGGTGGAAGACCATGCGGTTGAGTCCGTCGAGAAACGCTTGATCGCCGACGGGCTTGAGCGATTGCGGATATTCCTGCCAATGAGTCCACGCCGTGAAGGATTCCGCCTGCACCACGGGGCGGCCGTAGACGTGGGCGGCGGTGGCGACGGTGCGGATGACGTTCCCCCAGGGGTTGAATTGCGACATAATGTCTGTGCCAAACCAGAATTCCCCCATGGGCAAATCATTGTTCCCCGCGCAGCGCAGGCCGTCGATGTGCGGATAGGGATAAGTGCCATAACCCGTTTCGCTTTGGATTCCGATGCCGCGCTGGTGCGCGAGTTCGCCAAAGGGAATCCAGAACTGCTCCGCCATGAGGTCGCCAATGGTCCAGCGAACGTCAAAGAGAAAGCGGTTCGTGACCTCGCGGCTGTCCACAATGCGCCGAGCCATGGCCGGAAGGTACGGCAACAGGTCGTAACCCCTGCGCTTTTTGAACTCCTCGCGAAAGGTCCGCGACCATGTCGGCTGCTGGCCGCGCACGTCGGCGCCCAACTCGTAGCTATCAATGTGCAGGTACTTGAGCACGTGAGTGCCGGAACCCTCTGCATCCGCGAGTACGGGCAGAGCAGTATGGACAAAATGACTCTCGATGCCGGCGCGGTCGAGCATGTCCGCCTCGTACCCGCCTTGGGTGTTGCGGGATGTGCCGCGAATCTGTTGGCCTTCCAGGGTATATCCAAAGCGTAAAATTGTCCATCGGCCGGGTGGCACGTCCCACGACATGCGTCCATCCGCATCCGTAAATGCCGTGAGATCAACGACTTCCTTCGAGCGGCAATCCACCGCGCCATCTTGCGGGTACTCCTCGTCCAACGCTGCGGGACCCTGGCGCGGATAATCCCAAAAGCTGCGGTTACCGGACTTGAACCACCACCATTTGATTCCGCGGCGAAGAATCGGTTCGTCTCCTTGGCGCAGCAGCACGGCTTCCGCCATCTGCACGGGCGTCCCGTAAGCCGAGGTCATCACCAGCCGGAAGTGCCGGCTTCGCACCGTGGGGAAGTCCACTCGTTTCCCCTGACCTTTCTCCAGGCTGAAACGGGTCACGGAAGTGAATGTCTTCCCGTCCTGCGAGGCCTGAAGTTCGCACTCGCGCGGACCGCTATCGGGACCCGGCAATAAATAGATACTACTGGCTTGTAATGGATTGTCAAAGTCAAAGGCGAGCCAAGTGGGATCGCTCGGGCTGAGCGCCGTCTGTCGGGAAGACCAGTAAGTTTCCGGGTCGCCATCGACGGCGTCCTGGGGGTAGAAGTTCCACTCCCCCACATATCCCTGGAGCGTCGAGCTGGCGGTTACCATTGCCGGAGCCACCGGACGGCTGGCTTTCTCCCGAATCGCCAGCACCGCCACATCGTGATAGTAGTTGTCCACCACCGGCGGCAGAGGGAGAAGCCGGTCAAGCTTTTTCGCCCCGTCCACCTGCAACTCCGAGTACACGAGCTTCTTGTTGGCTTGGTCCTGAGTGATCCAGAGGCCGCCGCTATCCCAGCCATCGCAGAGGTCGATGCTCACCACCATCTCCAGGCGGGCGGCCTCGCGCAACGCATGCTGGAATAATTCATGCCATTGCGGGCTGAAGAACTGCGCGCCCGCGGGAGTCTTTCCATCGCCGGCCTGAAAAACCAGGACCCCATTGATTCCTTGCCGTTTCATCTCCTCCAGGTCTTTGGTTATGCCCTCCTTGGTGACGTTGCCGTTAAGCCACAACCAGTAGGCCCAGGGCTTGGCCGAGTCAGGTGGAGAGAGAAAATTGCTCGCCAGTTCGTCCGTCTTCTGCCCACTCTCCGCCGCCAGAATGCCTCCGCTTAAAGCCAGCAACATTGCTGCGGCAAGTGCAACTTTCCTCATCTTTTGCCTCCCAAAGGTTGCCAATGTGGGACGACCCTCGCCAGCGCTCTGGGCAACTCGCCGTAAAATCGGGTTTCGACCAGCGGATGGCACGAGTCGATTTGAGGGCTGCTCAACATTTCGATTCCGGCACAACGGACTCAATGTTGTTGCGGCGCCTTCCAAGACTCGCTACCGCCTTGCGGGACGTCCTGGTACGACGCGCATAATGCCTATTCTGACCGCGGAATTCAAGCAAATCTCGCGCCCTGCCGGGAATTATTTTTCATTTTAGATTTGCGACAACCTCTCCCCCTAAGAGCGGTTCATAATCCCATAGTAAACGAGTATTCTTAGTGAGGAGCGCGTAGCGCGGACCCCCGTTCTTGGGGTCCGCGGCTCTTACCTTGCAAAATCCGTAAACCTTAAAGAGGGACGCCTGCCCTCAGGTTCGGGAGCGCGAGTCTAGGGAAGAACCGCAGAATCACAACAGCGGACGTCGGCGCTACGCTTGGAAAAAGGCGGGAGCCTTGAAGGTAGGAGTTGCCTGAGACGAACAGATGGAGGTATAGAAATGGCAGATCGGAGAGTTCTCATGACGGGTCAGAATCCGGACCGCCGCCAATTCCTGAAGACCGTGACGGCTGCGGCCAGCGCTTGCCTGTTGCCCAACTCCGCCCCAGCCCGTGGCACCGAGCGGGCGCAACGCCTGCGCATGGGGGCGCAAACCAACGCTTGGGGAGTGCCGATCAAAGACTACGGCCAATTGTTGGAAATCGCCCAGACCCTGGTGCGCCTGGGTTACGAAGGCTTCGAAACCAACTTTGCCAGCGTCAGCTCGCAAGTGGCAAGAGCCGCGGATTGCCGGCGTGACTTCGCATCACGGCACATCCAGTTCGTTGCCCCGCATTCGAGTGGCTTTTTCTACGACCAGGACAAAGGAGCAGATGAGCTTGCCAAACTCGCGAGCATGGCGGGGTCCTGCGCGCAGATGGGCGCCAGCTACCTGATTGTGAGTGGAAAACAACTTCCCCATCCCGACGGAAAGCTCGACCTCGACGCTGTACGCATTAAGGCGGAGGCGCTTAGCCGGCTCGGGGAAGCCGTCAAGAAGCAAGGCTTGCGGCTTTGCTATCACAATCATCAAGCGGAGTTCCAGGACAACCCATCGGAAATGAGTTACCTACTCAGTGAAACAGATCCCGGCAACGTATGGCTGTGCCTTGACGTCGGCCACTGTTATGGCTTGGTTGACCCGGGGGAATTCACCGCTGCGAACTTCCGGCGCATTGCCATCTTCCACCTTCGGGATGAGGTGCGGGCGATCACCGGTGAAGTTATTGATACTGAACCCGGAGAGGGCAGAATCAACCTCCAGGGGATTGTTGCCCCGCTCCTGAATAACAACTGGGAGGGTTGGCTGGAAATCGAGGAAGAGCAATATTACCCCAAGCCCATGCCAAACCCCGAAATGGCCATGCAAAAGTGGCGTCAGTTTTTGAGAGGACTGACCGGTGTATAATCATGATAATTATGAATTCTGAATTATAAATTATGAATTGTACATTATTAGATATCTGCATGGGCAGCAATCTTACAATTCATAATTTAGAATTTAGAATTCATAATTCCGGAGTGATCCATGCCCAAATGTTTTCGAAATTTGATTCCCGCACTTTTCCTGGCCGTCGCGGCCTTGGCCGCGCAACCGAACGGCGCGCTTCAATATCAGTCCGCGTTTATACGCGTTGAGCTGGCCTCGGACCAACCGGCCTTCGTAACCCTTACCGTAGATTCGCTGGGTAAGAACAAGCTCAGCGCCAACCCGCTGCGCCCGCCGGCCAAGACGGAGACGACATACCAAGTGCGCCGTGTGGGCACGACCTTCGCGTATCGTTCCTCCGGTGCTTCTGCGGCGACGCCGCCCGCGTGGACGTTTCAGTTCTCTCCGCGCCAGATCCATTTGTGCTCGCACTTTGGCGCAGGAAATCCGCCGCCACCGCTGGTGCTGAACTTCAATCCCCATCTTAACCATGCCACACTGCTGGGGCTCATCAATGACGACAGCAGCGTGCAACTGCCGGCGCTCCTGCATCTGCCTGACCTCGGAACTTTTCGAATCACTTCCAGCACGGGCCGCCGCCTGGCCCTGGGTTACGACGCGCTGCGTTATGGGGGAGGCAAGCAGGCCGACGACTACGTGCGGGTCACCTTCCCCGCCGCCACCGCTGCCCTGCCCGAGGTCGATTACAACCTGGAAGTGGTCGCCATTTATCCCGGCTCGCCGGAACTCGCGCGCGATCCGCGATTTGACGGCTTCCGGCGCAACTGGCTGAATATCTTTCAACTGAACCCACGGGCGCGAGTGCTGGCCAATCACGCCGCCAGCGACCCCGTGGCCTTCACCGTTTTCGAGTATTCCTCGGTGGCGGTGCGCACGCCGCCGCTGGCGCCGGGCCTGAGCGCGCTGGACATGATTCGCCAAACCCTGGAGCGCTACCTCGGCGGAATGAAAGGCTACGGGATGGAGGGATACGGCGGCACGCGCTACGACTATACCGACACCTATCCCTCACTCCTGATTGCCGCCTACGATTACGTCAGCGGCAGCAAGGATCACGCGTGGCTGGAAAAGAACTATTCCGGCATAAAGGACTGGGCCACCAAATTGTTGGCCATGGACGTGGATGAAGACGGCTTGATTGAATATCCAGTGAGTGGGAACTACAACTCCTGGCCACAAAAAATCGTGGTGCGCCCGGCCAACTGGTGGGACACCATCGGCTTTGGCCATCAGGACGCCTACTCGAACGCGCTCGCGTACAAGGCCCTGCTGAATATGGCGGAGTTGGCTCGCCAGGCGAATCAACCGGACGACGCGCGGCTGTATTCATCTCGCGCCGATAAGCTCCGCGCGGTTTATTTCCAGACGTTTTACGATCCCCAAACCGGAGTGCTGGCGGGATGGAAAAGCGCTGACGGTAAGATGCACGATTACTATTTCACCTTCGTGAACAGCGTGGCCATTACCTATGGACTGGTTCCGCGCGACAAGGCAAACCTCATCATGGATCGAATGCTCGCCAAGATGCGGGAGGTAGGTTACACGCATTTCGAATACGGCCTGCCTGGAAACCTGATTCCCATTCGCCGCGGTGATTACGTCCACCACGATAAGCGCTGGGGCGGACCGGAGAAAGAAGACGGGTCGGATGGATTTCAAATCTATGAAAACGGCGGGGCGACAGCATGCTATGCCTACTTCACCTTGCAAGCCCTGTACCAGTTGGGTTGGAAAAGAGACGCCGACGCGATGCTGTTTCCCATGCTTGCAGGGTTTGAGAAGGGCGGCTTCCAGGGTTTCGGCCCGAACGGCATGACCTACGATTGGAAAGCCTGGGATGGAACTCCGCACGGTTATGAAGGTCTGCTGGTGGATGGATACCAGGCGTTGCTGGCCGTGCTGGCACGGTGAGAGCAGATGCCAGGTGTTAGGTGACCATCACAAAGGGTTTCCGGAATTTGCAGAGGAGGGAAGGCCATCGCGCCTGCTCTTAATTCTCGATCTTGGGCGGACGCGCGCGGTTAAGACAGTATCGTAAGCCTTTAGCAATTCTCGCCTTTCGACTCCCCAATTCAACCTCTCGACGATTTGCTCCCTTCCGATGGCTCCCATTTGCCTACGGGATGACTCTGAGTCCAGCAGGTGCGCGATCTTCTCAGCGAAGTCGATTGGATCATTATTGTGCGCATAAAGCGCTGCCTCGCCTGCGGATTGATGCCCCTCGGGAAGGTCATACAGCACGACTGGAATACCATAAGCCATGTACTCGAAGATCTTGACCATCGTGAGCTTATCGTTGAACGGATTGGATGGATCCGGAGATACACCCACGCTGGCGGTCGCAAGATAAGCCCGAAGTTCGTCGCCGAACAGCGGGCCAGTGAATTTCACGCAGCCGTTGAGGCCATCGGCGGCGGCCTGGGCTTTCAGGCGGTCAAACTCCGATCCCGGGCCAATTAGAACAAAAAGCGTATCGCGGCGACCCTTCCTATGGGTGAGGTAGCTAATAGACTCCAGGAGCAAATCGATGCCGTCCTGCGGTCCCATCACACCCACATAAACAACAAGGTGTTCTCGTCCTTCCTTGAGATCCGGCTGCGCGGGTTGAAGTGGGAAGTCGTTCAGGTCGGGGAGGGTTTGAACCACGAAATTATGTTCCGGCGAAACAGCGCCCCGAGTCAGGGCGATTTCCCTGAAAGTGTTATTTGTGGCGAGGGTCACATCCGCCACCTGGAAAGACATCCACTCAGCCAAGCGGGTCAGATGGTAAACAAATCTATGGCGCGGGAATCTGATAGCGCAGAGCTCAGGAGACAGATCGTGATGGTCAAACACAAAGCGCACACCCAGCAGCTTAAAAAAAGCGCGATCAGGAATATTGTATCGGGGGGATTACAACCTTGGAGAATACGGAAGCGTGTCCGCGTGTAAACTCGCAATGCCAAAACAAACTCAACCAATAATGCCCAGGCGTACTCCATCAGATACCCTAGGGGTGTCGACCCTTGCCAGGACGGAGAACGGTAAATCTCGATGCCCTCCAGCGTCTCATGATGATCATCGAATCCGTGTCCATTCGGGCAGATAATCGACACCTTGTATCCTGCCTCCCAAAGGGACTTCGCCTCCCGCCACACGCGGGAGTCCGCAGGAACAGCCGCATTCTCCACTATGATGCACACCGCTACCGCCATAGGTGCCATCCCTTTCAATCCTGCAACTTATCGCGTCCCTGAGCTAAGAGCCTGCCCTAGGGAACAAGTATTCTGGATGATGCTCTACTTTCGTCCCAACTCGCTGCGGGCCTACCCAATCAGCGCGCGCAGCCTAAGCCGCGCTTTATGCAGTTGCGATTTCGACGTGCCCTCGCTGATGCCGAGCAATCGTGCAATCTCATCATGCCGATAGCCTTCCAGGTCATGCAGAAGGAAAATTTCCCGGTAACCGGAAGACAACTGGGCGATGGCGATATCCAGAGTTATTTTGTCTGGCGTGCTGGTTGCTGGCGCCGGAAGTGCGCTCACCATCGTGAGGATATCACTCACAGCCTCGCCGGCGCCCGGCGCGACGTCTAAGGAAGTGACCGCCTCGCGCCACCGGCGGCGCCGGCGCAATTGCATCAACACCGTATTGACCGTCAGGCGATGCAGCCACGTGGAAAAGTTTGCTTCTCCTCGAAAAGTATGGGCCTTTCTGAACAACTGGAGAAAAACCTCTTGGGTCAGATCCTCCGCGTCCTCCGGATTCCCTAACATGCGATAGCACTGTCGGTACACGCGCCGCTCGTACTTGTGGTAAAGGGCGTCAAATTCCCTTACCAAAACTTCCCCGGGCGATTGCGGAATCGGCGGGCGGGGGGACGGCCAGGACTGCGCCGAGGTGCCTGCATTTGCTTGCGGCGGCGCAACGCCAGGGCCGGGGTCGTGAGGCAGAGGAAAGAAACTGCCTTGCGGAGCAGGCATCGCACTCGAATCTCTTAATGAGTCCCCGCGGGGGAAACCCTCCGTCCCCCCAAAGGTGTTGGGGGAAAGGCTCACGCCCTGGCCGGGACTTTGAAACTCAGCAGGAATCTCCTCACGGGTCTCCACATCCACCGTCATGATTGGCGCCTCTAGAATTGCGCTCACAGAGCTACCCTCCTCCCTTTGATGTGTTCAGTGGCGACGTCCTCAAGGCCAGGGGAACCCCGTGTACCATTCGCCCACCCACGAGAGCGATTGTCGAAGCCATGGCGGAAGCCTTCTGTACGTCGCAATCACCCCGCCGACCGGCAGCTCATCTGCCGCACGCGAGGACCATCAATAGATTGGAATTGATCAACGTGTCGCGCGTCCTCACTCGCGAGGAGCTGACACGGGTAATGGAATGGGACTACAAGCGGGGAGGCGCTCGTAAACCATGCGCCTGGGGAAAGCCGGCAATTTCCGAGAGAGGCAATTCGGTGGGAGAGAAACAAAAATGGATGACTACAGTCGTTATGACGGGTGGAGCTGGGCGGGATTCATTCACTTGAACCGGCGCCAGCCTCTCGCCCCCACACTCGGCCATGCGGCTGCTCTTGGTTGTGAGCCGGG
>JBEKAD010000120.1:0-10788 GCA_050018435.1 Terriglobia bacterium | reverse complement strand
TCGGCTTTCACCAGGTTTTTTTCGGCGAATTCATAGCCGGTGCGCGCGGCGTTCCAGTTCAATTCCGCGGCCTTGGCCTTCTTGCGGAATTGCTTCTGGAGGGCCGTGTGGATTTCCTCCATCTCGATGCCCAGCAGCTTCGCCAGGACGCCGTCGTAAATCATGTTGCGGACGAGCTTGCGTAAGCGCGCGTCCGGGCACACGGGCGCCACCAACTGATCGAACGGCACGGGGTGGAAAATCACATCATCCCGCAGACGCTTCAAATTCAAGCGCTCGTCGTAAACGCAGGCCGCGCCCGGCTTGAGGCTCAACACATCTTCTTCGGCGGTCTCGGGGTTCATCGCCACCATATATTCGCTATCCCTGCGCCGCGCGATGTAGCCTTGCTTGGAAGCCCGGATCGTAAACCAAGTTGGAAGGCCGGCGATGTTGGAGGGAAACAGGTTCTTGCCTGAAACCGGAATACCCATCTGAAAAATCGCCCGGAGCAAAACGAGGTTGGCGGTTTGACTGCCTGAGCCGTTTACCGTCGCCACCTGGATGCTGAGGTCGTTGATGATCTGTGCTCGTCCTACGGGCGACACATCTTCTTTCGGCTCAACGTGAGTGGTTGCCATCGGATTCCCCTTGAATTCCCTTTCTGGATTCGTAGTAGTTTGGGATTTACGCCCTTGCCGCACGCGTCCGGGGCAAGCCACGAGGTTTGAGACGCGAGGCGCCCCCAGTGCGGCGGTTCTGCCGGGGAGGGAGGCATACTAAGGAATAATCATTCCGTCCAGAGCGCAACCCCGGACCGAGCTGAATCTCACGATCTAATGACGGAAGGCCCTCTCCCTCAACGCTCCCATTATATCAAACCTGACGTGCGACCTGGCCTATAAGATGCTGCTGCACCCTGGGTGCACACTCCCTCAATGCGGAAGCGGGCCTTAAGACCGAACCTCTAACCCGGACTTCTCACCAGGGGTCTGGAAGGGCGGGGCTTTAGCCCCGCCGTTGCAAGACCTTCTTGATTATTCCCGCGCCCCGCGCAGCTTGCAGCCGCCAGCTGCGCGGGGCGCGGGACGAACAGAAGGGGGGAGCCGCGATTTCGGCGGGGCTGAAGCCCCGCCCTTCCTGCAGCCCCCCAAAGGCGCCCAAACGTGGTGAGAAATCCGGGCTAACCACAAGCCCCTTCGAGAGATTGCAGGTCACCAGAACGCGGTTCCTCTCAGGTTCGCCTCGCCACGGGGACCATTTTAAAAACGCAGTGATAAGCCATAGCATTTAGGGCCAGCAACACGGCCACTATTGAGAGCTGCCCATACCAGGGTGCTCCGTAAGGAATGGAGAACCCCACAACGCATGCCGCAGCGTGCAGGGCAAGGAGGGCGATAGTCAGGGAGCGATCGAACGTGAGACCCTTGAGCAACTCAGGCAGGGCTAGCCAATACAGAGGCCACGCGTAGAGAAAGTAGCGCGCGGGACCCGGTCCTGTCACGGGCGCGAGAACCAGGCAGGTCGCTCCATAGCCGAAAGCGGTCTGGAACACGTAGCCATACTTCGGCAAGGCGCGCCAGTGTTCGCGAACCAATCGCGCGAGGATTGCCGGCTCGACACCGAAGGGGACAAGAAACACGGCAAGGGTTTCAAGAATCAACCTCGGCCGGAACCCGCAGAACCCCACTTGGCGAATTGACCCCAGGTGTCCCGCAACATTGATAATCGATCTCGGCGCACAGTTTATCGTGGAAGCGTTGGTATCCGTCCAAAAGACGAGTCCGAGAAAGTTGTAGCAAAAGGCATACGGAACCTTCAGAACGTACATCTCCACGGTGCTCACTCCGTGTTTATTGGGAAGCGCCGCGTGAACAGCGGCGGTGGTTACACCCATGCCTAATGCCGCAACGATTACGACGCCGAGCCCATAGGGCCAGTCGCGCCGCCGCAAGCTCATCAAGGCCAGCCAGGCGCTGAGCAGGATTGTAGATTCACGAGTCAGATGCAGAAAAAACAGGATGGGAAGGGCGACCCAGGCTGAGTAGGAATAGATCACAAAAAACGCAGCCACGAGCATGGCATGGAAGAGATCGTGGAAGTAGCAGCCATGATAGAGCGTAATGGTCGCCGGCACGCAGAGCAGGGGTATGAGCAGTGCCGGTTTAAGGTTGAGTTTGCGGGTATACAGACTGAGGAAAACAAAGAGCGCGAAAAGCGAAATCACTGCCAGAACAAAGAATGCGCGATGCAGATCTATCCGGGCCGCGTTCGCCAGCATGCGGGCGGCATACGGGTGAAGCATGCGCCCCGCGTAGTAGTTGTACGTTGTCTCCGGATGGCCCTGAGCCATCTGGAAATAAGCCCCCCCCTCCATGTACGGCTCGCAGATACCCGGGTTGGCAAATATCGAGATCAATGCGGCTGTAGCCGCAGCGACCAGCACGTACGCGTAAACCGGGGATTTGGATCTCATGGTCGAGGTGATCGCCGGAATGCCTGTTCGTCAATCGCCCGGGGATGGAGGATAAGGCTCAAGCCCACCGTGAAGCCATTCGGCGGGTCACTTGTTCGGGGGCTGGTCGGGAGGCCTTACGGGGGCTGTCTTATCCTCAACGGCCAACTGGCTGCGGAGCCGGGTGCGCAAGGTATCTTCGCTGGAGCGAACCATTTGCGCCCCGCGCGACGCCATCTGCTCCATCAGATCGGTGCGCAGGCCTATCAAGGAAGCCGCCGATTCATCATACGCTTGCTGGAGGCCCTCCCGCAGCCGCCCTTCGGCGTCCTGAATGAGGGCATCCACCTGCTGACGGAATTCCTCCAGGCTATTGCGGGTAAGTTCCTCCGCTTGCCCGCGCATGATATCGAGAACCGATTCCACTAATCGCGTGGAGCGCCTCTCGAGTTCGGCGAGCCGCTGCTCGATTGTCGGACCGGCAACGGGGGCTGGCCGCACCGGCGCCACCACGGGAGGCGCCACGGGCGCAACCGCCTGAGGAATCGCGGGAGCGCGTGGGACGGCCACGGACGCGGGAGCGCGTGGGGCGGCCACGGGCGCGGGAGCGCGTGGGGCGGCCACGGACGCGGGAGCGCGTGGGGCGGCCACGGGCGCGGGGGCGCTCGGCGCCGCAAGGGCCTGGAACTGTCCCGTACGTTCAGTTTGAACCACCCGCCCTTGCACCATTTTCGGCGCGGGGGCGCTCGGCCCCGCAAGGGCCGGGAACTGTCCCGTGCGTTCAGTTTGAACCACCCGCCCTTGCACCATGTTCTTGGCGACGAGTTCCCAATCAGGGGGTGGGTTGGGTACGGCCCATAAGTTCTGGGGTTTTATAAGCTGTATGGCAACCTCGTGCCCGGCAACTCCCGGTGGGGGATCCCAAACTCTGACGCAGACACCTTTCCCCGACGTCCCGGCCTTGGGACATTCTATGGTGACGAGCATGCCGACCATGATTCGATAGGAGGTGCGGACCGTGCAGCCGTGCAGGTTCACCATCGTGGTTTGAGTAAACTCCCGAAAGGGGGTTCCCCCAGCATCCTTGCCCGAAAGGAGCACCGTCGTGATGTAGTCAATCCGTGTGCTCCTCCTCCGACTGGCTAGAGGGTCCTGCGCGTTCGTCGTTTGAGAGAACTGGTTGTTATCCATATACGACCGGCCATCCGTCAGGCGGTCGCCACCTGTTTTGCCGGCCGGACCCGGGGAACTCCCCACTCAGTTTCGCACCGGCATGGCACTGGGTTGTGGCCGCAGCTCCCAGACTTATTGTACTAGTTATATTCTACCGATTGTCGGCTCTTCAAGCAATTATTCCTCGAAAGCCAAACACATCCTTCTCCTGTGCCCGCCGGGTTGCTGAGGCCACATCGCAGAAAAGGCAAAAGCGTGTTCTTCCCGCCGCCCACCCCAAACTCGCGCAGCATACTTCGCAATCCCCCGCGTGCAAGATGTGTGTCTACCCGATAGGGGTGAAAGGGACTTTCACGGGTTGGGGATTTCTGTCACCATGCGGCCACCATGAGGTCCGGCATGAAGATAGTTCCCTCCGAGGACATCCTCGCTGAGCTGCACAGAAAGGCTGCTGAATACCAGTCTCAGGCCATGCAGGAACCAGAACCTGAGGCTACGCGGGCCCGGGAACAAGCGAAGCTGTGTGGCTACTGGACCGCTCCACTCAAGAGTGGAATGAGGATCCCCTGAAGGAGCACGCTGCCAAACAGACCCCCAAACTGCACCCCCCCCTCTGCCCGCCGGAAGCGGCTGAAAGCTAAAGGCGTTTCGTCAACGGGTGGGTTGACGCTTCCGCCCTGCCGACACTCCCGGCTGCGGCAAATGTCTCTCCTATGACAAGTATTAGCTTGCCTAAGCCTCCGAACATAAGCTAATAGATTTATTTTCATAGACTTCAAGTAAACCGGGAAGGCCTGAGAAACCTTCGTTTGTGGCAATCCATATGCAAAGATACTCCCCGGTAGATCCAAGGAGCAACTCGCCAAGCACTTCGAGGCTTTAAGTGAACCAGTGTGGCAGCGGACTCAGGAGAATCCCGATGAAGGTCAAAACATTGATTTGCAACTGCAAAGGCCTTGATCCCTTTCGCTACGCCGACATGAACTCGCTGGCGTTCGAAATTGAATCCGAATTTGACGTTTCCTACGCTGCTGTGCACCCGCAGCTCTGCGCCGAAGGTGGAAATCAAATCCTCGAAGATGTGCTTCGCGCTGCCGAGGATGATCCCGACACTTACGTGATGGTCTGCGCCTGCGCGGAAGAAACGCAGATGAAGCTTTTCAAGAAGGCTTTGCGCAACACGGATTTCGACGACAAACATTTTGTGCGCTTGGACGTACGTAACACGACCAATGATGGTATCCTGGACCGAATCCGCGAGCGGCTGAAGGAGCTTGCCGATCCCCAAAAGCCACGCCATTGAGGGCCGCTGAGGAATAACCGGTCTGGTTATTCATGTGATGCATAAAGGGTAGAGAAATGCCTTTGCTGAGCTATCTTCGCGAGAAATTCCCGTGGTTTCCCACGATTGACTCTGACGCCTGCCGCGCGGACCTCCAATGCCTCAACTTCTGTCCCCACGACGTCTTTGAATGGGACCGCAAAACCGGCCGGCCGATCGTGGCGCATCCATTTCGCTGCCTCCCCGGCTGCGAAATCTGCCTCGAAGGCTGCGACACCGGCGCCATTTCCTTGCCCACCAAACGCGAGATTCAGGTCACGTTGAAAAAACTGCGTGGGACGGGAAACAAGCCTCACACCTCACCTCCTTTATAGGCGGGTTCAGGCCCGCGGGCGACGCTTTCCCCATAAGTCCCATCAACCATCTCCAGGAATCGAGGCGCCTTCAGGGATTTCCGGGCGCCAAATGCACGTGGAGCTGCCACATTAGGAATTCCTCGGCATCCGTGAGTTGATCGATCTGCTTGGAAATGGGCAGGCTCCCCCTAATATGGCCGGCTTGGGTATCGTATCGGAGGAGAACGGGCCGGTCCGACGCCGTACCCGCCTGAAGCCGCGCCGCCATTTTGCGCGCGTGCAAGGGAGCAACGCGGGTGTCGCCATCGCCGCTCATCAAAAGCACGGCGGGATACTTGGCGCCGGGCTTCACGTTCTGATACGGCGAGTAGGAGGCGAGATACTTGAACTGCGCGGGGTTGTCGGCCGAGCCGTACTCGGAAACCCAATACTGCGCCTCCATGAATTTCTGGTAGCGCAGCATGTCGAGAAGGGGATGCATACAGAGCACAGCTTGGAAGAGGTCGGGGCGCTGGGTGAGTGCCGCCCCCACCAGCAATCCGCCATTACTGGCTCCCATGATCGCCAGTTGGGAAGGCTCGGTGTAACGGTTCTGAATTAGCCACTCGGCGGCGGAGAGGAAATCATCGAAAACATTCTGCTTTTTCTCCAGCATGCCGGCGCGGTGCCACGCCTCACCGAATTCTCCCCCGCCGCGGAGGTTCGCCTGAGCGAACACTCCTCCATTCTCCACCCACAACGCCGCCAAGGGCGAAAAGTAAGGTGATTCATTCAGGTTAAAGCCGCCATATCCGGTGAGCAGGGTGGGCCGCGCGCCCTCAAGTTTCACCCCCTTTTGGCTAAAGAGGAACATGGGCACGCGGGTTCCATCCTTCGAGGTGTACCACACCTGCTTCACCTCGAGCCTTTCGGTGTGGATCGGCACCTTCAACTGCGCCCACAGCTCCTGTTTGCCTGCCGCCACTTCGTACTGCTGGATCAAAAAGGGAATGTGGAAGGAGGTGTAACCATAGAAGGCTTGATCACCTGCCCAGCGGCTGTCGAATCCGGTTGCAGAACCGATGGCGGGAAGCGGCACGTCTCGAAGGTGCTTCCCCTCCGCATCGAAAATTCGGATCCGCGAACTGGCGTTTTCAGTGTAGGTAACCACCAACTCCCCTCCCGCCAGCGCTAGCGAGTCGATGACCGAAGAGCTTTCCGGAACCACTTCCTTCCAATTCTCGCGCCCGGGATTCTGTAGGTCGATCGCCAGGATCCGGCTCTTGGGAGCCTTCCAGTTGGTATGCACGAAAAGCGTGTCGCCACCCACTTGGCCGAAGAACCGGGCGGCAACGTCATTCACAATCGGTTTGATGGGCCCGTGCGCCTGGAGGTCTTGCCAATAGACCTCAGTCTGGTCCGCTGCCGACCCATACGCGACATGGATGATGAGATAGCGCCCGCCCTCCGAGAGGTCCGCGGTGATGATCTTGTCCGGACCATAACCCTCACCGAAAATGAGCCGGTCCTTCGCCGGGTCGGCGCCCAAGGCGTGGTAGTAAACCCGCGGTGCTTTCCCGCCTCGCGAGTAGTACAGTCCGCTCTTGTCGGGCTTGATGGCGATATCGAAATAATCTGCCTTGGGGAGTACGTCGGGCAGATCGGTGTACTTGTCGACGTCCAGCAGGTGCACAGTGGTTTCATCTTCGCCGCCCTGACGCAGGCCGTAGGCAACCAGAGCGCCGTCATCGGATACGGCTTCGAGGAGGACGGACACGGTATGGTCCGCACCGAGATGGTTGGGGTCGACCAGAACTTCATCCGCCCCGCCGCGGCTCTTCCTTATGTAAAGAACTCCCTGGTCCTGGTCCGCCCCTCTTTTGACAAAGAACAGGCGGCCGTTTCGCTCCGTGGGGACGCCGATACTATCGATCTTCAGCAACCCCGCCATGCGGCGCTCCAGTTGGTCTCTCTCCGGCCACGTCTCGAGAAGCGATTGCGTGTACTTGTTCTGCGCATCAATCCAGGCGCGCGTCGCCGGACTTTGTTGATCCTCGAGCCAGCGATAGGGGTCGATGACTTCAACCCCGTGGTAGTTGTCCTTCACCTGCTCCGTCTTGGTCATGGGGGGACGCGGGTCCCCGGGTGATTGGGCCCGCAGATTGCGGACCCATAGACCCGTGGCCGCCAGGGTTAAGGCAACGGCTCCGGCCCGAAGGCCGGCCCACTGAACTTTAAAAGAGACTTGTCGCATCCTCCAGTAGCCTCCTCAGAGAATATATTCCGGCCAAATATGATTGCGGTTTTACGCCCGCGAATATTATACACCCGGTCGCCTCTCGCCCTGCGCCCCGCCGCCCCGCAATCTTGAATCCGGAATCTGGCATCCCATTGCCCAACCACCCGCCGGGGCGGCAGAAGGCGCCAAAGCCGAACCGCGATCTGCGTAGGGGCGAGCGGCTCATCGAGTGATTGAGTGATCGGGTGATTGGGTGATTTGCGATTTTCGAATTCCCCAATTTGATTCATCTTGTCACCAGGCACTGCCGATAGCCGAAACGGGGAAGTGTGTCACGCGGGGAGCTGGTCGTCGGCCCTGTCCGCCTTTTCGCGCTTGGACTTTGTCTTTTGCTTGTCACTGGTCACTCGCCAGTGGTCACTGCTTTTGAAGTGTGTCACGCGGGGGGAAGTAGCGCCGCCATCCTGGGGCTGCTTCCAAGAGGCTCGCGCCCACCGCGTTGACCGTCTTTCGCTTTCGGACTTTGCCTGTTGCTTGTCACTGGTCACTGCTCTTGAAGTGTGTCGCGCAGGCGTCAGTCCGTCGGCGCTCCCCGCCTTTTCACGCTTGGACTTTGCCTGTTTCTTGTCACTGGTCACTCGTCACTGCTCTTGAAGTGTGTCACGCGGGGGTTTTGTCCGTCGGCCCTGCCCGTTTTTGCACCTTCCGACATTGCCCGCCTCGCTGTCATGCTGAGCAAAAGCGAAGGATCTTGTCCTACCCGCCTTTCCGAGCTAGGACTCTGTCTTTTGCTTGTCACTGGTCACTCGCCAGAACTGTCCGGTCATAAGTCGAACAGATTGAGTTGATTGCAAGACATCTCCAGTTCGTCTGAACGGTTTATTGGCGAAAACGCCTGCAAAAGTGGCCTTTTTTCGAAAAGCGAGCGGCGGAGAATTTGTGACATGGGGTACAGGTTGAGTTCCAGCCTCAGGCGCTCGCGAACAATGGCCAGGGCCCCATAAACGGCGAGGGCGATGCAGATTCGAGTTTTCACCGCATGGGGTGAAAGGCCATAAAATCTCTTGAGGCGCAGATGCTGTTTGATCCACTTGAAGAACAATTCGATCTGCCAGCGGCACTTGTAAAGTTGCAGGATGGTGAGCGAGGGCAGAAAAAATTGTTGGTCAGGAAGATGAGGATCTTGTCGGTTGCGGCGTCGTGGTAACGAATGCCACGCCAGGGCTGAGGATAGAACTTGGCCGGATAAAAGCTCTTCCGGCGAAGGGTCTGATCGCCACGCAGGCCGGTCGACTTGTCGACGGGAAGCGGGCCGAGGCGATGAAAAGCAAAATCCTTGCGCGCGCGGATGACGAAAAAAGCCCGCGCCGGCTCGAGCGCGTAGAGGCAGGCAAAATCCCAGGAGGCGCGGTCCATGAGGTAAAGGGAACCGGGTTCGAGGCGGAGTTCGTCGAGCCGGTGAATCTCGTGGATTTTCGCGGGTTGGACGGCAATGAAGGCCGGAATATGGCCCTGCCGATCGCGCAAGGTATGCATTTTCACCGCGGCGTTCTGGGCTCGGTAGCGAGCCCAAGAGAACAGAGAAAGACAGCGATGGAGGGGGGTGCAATCGAGGGCGTAGACGGTCTGCTCCCCGTCGATGCCGAAGTCCTCGCCGGCGTACAACCGGCGCGCCGTGGCGATCAGAACTTGCGCCCGGTCGGCGTAAATCCGATCGTCGTGCGTTTGGTGGGCGTCGGCGAGCGTGCTGCGCGAGACCTGGCCGCGCACGCCCGCGTGATACAGTCTCGGACCCAAGGCGCGCCGACAAATTTCGATGTCGCGCAAACTCTCGCGGCCGGTCAGTTGCGCAAAAGCCATACCGAGAAACGGGTCCTAACAAGAAAAAGTGCTGACTTTGTAGTTGCCGCCATAGCGATTTACACAACGCCGAAACTCGTGCAAGGGAATGAAATCCATCCACTGCGCGAAGACCGTTTTGCCTGCCTGCACGCGTCGCCCCCCTCCCGTGGAGCCGACCCCGCATGGCCAAAAAGGCATCCGGAATTCAAATCGGTAATGGCTCATTTCAACGGCAAGCCCATGACTGAAAATAGGTTAGCGCAAAACAAAAATTCAATGACCGGACAGTTCTGACGAGTGGCTCGGTCTTTGACCGCATGAAAAGATTCTATAATATATTGTTTTGGGGAATCTTTGGGCCTATACTGGGGCATGTCGCGACGCCCCCTTGAGGTGAAGGTATCTCCCGAAGATCGGAAGCAGCTTCGGCAACTTTTGCGAGCCGGCATTCAACAGGTCCGCGTCGTCCTGCGGGCCCTCGCCTTGGAGCAATTGTCGGCGGGCTTGACCGCGCCGGCGGTGGCCAAGATGGTGCATTGGACCCCGCAGGCGGTGCGGCGGATCGGCCATCGGTATAAGCGCGGCGGGCTGCCGTGTGCGCTCTACGAGCGGCCAGGGCGGGGTGCCGAGCCACGGTTGGACGGCCCACAGAAACAGCGGATCATCGCCATGGTTTGTAGCCCGCCGCCGGAAGGCTACGCCCGTTGGACCGTGCGTCTGGTCGCCGAGCAGGCCGTCAAGCGCAAACTGGTACCCCAGGTGGGCCGGGAGACGGTGCGGATCTTGTTGCTCAGCCACGACCTGAAGCCGTGGCGGGAAAAAAATGTGGTGTGTGGCGGAACTGAATCAGGAGTACATCCAAAAGATGGAAGACGTTCTGGCGACCTATGAAAAACCTTATACTCCTGCCGAACCAGTAGTCTGTCCGGACGAGAAGCCGATCTCGCTGCACGCCGACATCCGGCCGCCGATTCCCGCTGCCCCCGGCCGGACGGCGAAACGGGACAACGAGTACAAACGATGCGGCACCGCCAATGTCTTCTGTGCCGTGGAGCCGAAAGCGGGTCGGCATTTCACCTTGCCCACCCCCAACCGCTCCGCGCCAGAATTTGCCCAGGCGCTGGAGACGATCGTGAGCAGCTATCCCGGTGCGCGAACGATTCACCTGGTGATGGATAACCTCAACACCCATGGCCGGAAGTCCCTCACCGACTATTTCGGAGAGGAAAGGGGCAGGGCGATCTGGAACCGGCTCACGGTCCATTACACGCCCAAGCATGGGAGTTGGCTGAACCAGGCGGAAATCGAGATCAGCCTGTTTTCCCGGCAATGCCTGGGCAAGCGCAGAATTCCCACCTTGCGCATCTTGCGACGGGAGTCCCGCGCCTGGAACCGCCAAGTCAATCGGCATCGGGTCAAGATCAACTGGCAGTTCACCCGCAAGAGGGCACGCGCAAAATTCGGCTATAAAAGGAATCTCTTT
>JBEKAD010000119.1:0-10809 GCA_050018435.1 Terriglobia bacterium | reverse complement strand
CTTGCACGCCATCTACGGTATGTTCAAACACCAGCAGGCCTACGACGGAACGAAAGTTTACCGGCTGCCGGACGCCCTCGCCCCGGCATCGTGCGCACCGGTTCGAACGGAGGCAGCGTGATTCCCCTTCGCAAAAAAAGCTTGAAACTTAAGAGAGAATCTACCCGCTTTTCCACAGTTTCCATCCCGTCCAGCGGGATCATTTCCACGGCGAGCCTGCGACGGTGTACTCGTTCCCTCCTTCCACCTAATTCGCCCACAAATTCTGCCGAAGACCCATAGTTTCAGAACTGGTAACGTAAAGCGAATTCAAAAACACGCGGATCGCGGGCAGACGTCAGTCGGCCATAGGTTCCCGAGCCGAAGGACGCCGAAACGCCACTGAAGTTCGTATGGTTGAAAACATTAAAAGCCTCGGCTCGAAACTCGATCTTGTGCCGCTCGTTAATGTGAAAGTCCTTGTAGATGGCCATATCAAAGTCCACCATCCCCGGTCCATAAATGTCACCTGGAGCTGCACTTCCGAAATAACCAACGGCAGGGGTGACGAAGGCAGCAGTGTTAAACCATTGCTGGGCAGTTTTTGGACCCACCACCGAGACGCCGGCAACAGTATTGGGACGAGTCGATAACCCCGGATGGGCAACGCTCAGACCAGGGTTTTGGGAGAACCCGCTCTCAATAGTGGTCAAGCCGGAATACCGCCATCCACCGAGCACCTGTCTTTGCCATCCATGCGCGTCATGGTACCACGGCAGATTATAAATGTAGCCAAAGGAAAGGCTTTGCGGCACATTCGTGGCCGCGTTTCCATAATCATCTCCCGGGTTATATACGTTGGCGGGGCCAGCCTGGTTATTAAACAGTGTGTTGCCCCGGATTTCCGATAGACAATGCTGCCACGTGTAAGCGATGGTAAGAGTCACATTGTGTCCCACCGGGTGGCGCACGCCGACTTCCAACCCGTACCAATTCGTATTCAGAGCCGCTTCTATGGCACTGATGCCTGCGTAACCGAGGAACGGGCTGAAGAGGTAGTTCGTAACCGTCCCCGCATTAATCGTAGGATTAAATTGATAGGGTGGATCCGGGAGTGGCTGGTTGATATTCCACGCCGCCGTCTGATGGCGGGCGAGATCGCCAGCCCCGGTGATGGAGGTGAACCAGGCGCCGGCAAACTGGTGCTGCAAGCTCAGACTAAAGGTTTGTATTTGTCCCGTTCTATCATTGAGATCCTCGCTGTTCAAGCTGGGGAGGGTGGGCGCCTTGGAGGCGGCCCCAATCGGGTTGGGAAAGCTCGGGGTCACCAAGTTGGTGGTTTGGATGAGCGGGGGATTGACTGCGCACGCGTTCGCACAAAACGATTGATAGGGCTGATTATCGTACGAAATCCCATAACCACCGCGGAGCGCGGTCTTGCCGTCTCCAAAGAGGTCCCAGGCAAAACCTGCGGAGGGAGACCAATAGGACCAGTGCTCGGTGGTAAAATTCAAGGGGACTCCGTTGACCCCGTTAAACATGAGCCCGTTGGTGGCACTGTAGTTTGCCGTGGTGGTTATGGTGCCGTTATTGTTCACGATCGGCGCCGCGGCAAGACTATACAGGGCAGGATTAAAGATCGCCTCCAGGCCGCGCTGATTATTTGTACCAGGCATATCCATCCAACGAACGCCCAAAGTGACAGTGAGACGGCGCGTCACCTTCCATTGGTCCTGGAAATAGGGGGAGATCTCATGGTAGTGAGCGTAGAAGCGGGGCTGACCGCTGGCCTGGGTGAACGAGGCACCATCCCCAAGGAGGTAATCCGCGACCCCACTACCTGTAAACGCACCGCTGAAGGACCACGACCCATTGGTGGGGGCAAAGGAGTTCTGCCGTTTGGTCCCCAGGTGGATGACCATGCCAGCCTGTAGATAGTGATGGCCCCGCAGATAGCTCCAGTCATCCCCCAACTCGTTCCACAAACCCGAAGCATGGTATAGAGGGTATTGGGAAGGTCCGCCAAACGACGCCCACCCTCCCGTAATGGCGACGGTGGGAAGGAACTGCATATTGTAACCCCCTTTATACGGCAAGTTCTCACTGAACCCGGGCACCTGATTCTGCTGCACGATCCCATTGAAGGCAATGGTGGCCACCAGTTGGCTCGTGTTGAAGCTGGCGGTGTTCACCATGGAGGGGGTAATCGTGGTGGTGACCGCCACGTGACCGATCTGACATTCGCTCGGTTGCACCGTGTAGCTGTTTGGAAACGGGTTCCCGATGATCGTATTGGAGGAAGCTCGCATAAGTTGGCGGTTCTCGACATATTCGACCATCAAGCGCATCCGCGAACCGAAGTTGTGATCGACTTTAATTTCATCGTCCCGGGTCCGCGTGTAAATAGGGTTGACATTAATGTAGTTCGTGATTCCCCCCGACGGTGATACGTAGTTCGGCAGGGGCTCCGTCGCGTTCATCAGGGCCAGAGAATTCGTATTGAGCGAGCCTGTCGGTATCTGGTAAACCCCGCCAGAATTTGGAAACGCCGTTCCGGTAGCAGGGTTGGTAATGGCTGTGCTGAAGGTACCCTGACGCATGGCGGCCGTCGGCGTCGCCCCCGTGAGGACACTGGCATTGGAGAGGATTGCCGCCTGTATGCTCGCAAAAAAGAATGTCTGGGGGTTCTTGGGGCGATGGCCAGGGAAGAACAACGGGCCGCCGAGGGTGCCGCCGAAGATATTCTGATGCATCCCCGGCCGGGTCGCGGAAAAAAAGTTGCGCGCATTGAAGTCGGTGTTGCGCACATACTCGAAGGCCGTCAGGTGGAATTGATCGGTTCCACTCTTGGTCTCCTCGAGGATCGTATTGGCACCCTGGAGGTTGTATTGGACACCGTAATTGTTCTGGAGCACGCGGATTTCCTGGATAGTGTCCGGGGGGGGTACGATGATCGGCTGGACGCCGCTAATGTTAAACGCCCCATCCAGAAGATAGACCCCGCCGGCATTTCCCATCCCGTTAATCGACATGGCAATAGTACCGGAAAAGCCGCCCTGACCGAGGGCACTGTCCGGCGTCATGTTGATGACACCGGGCATGAGCGCACCCAGGGTTTGAAAGTCCCGCCCGTTCAAGGGGAGAGTGGCCGCCTCTTCGGCCGAAACCTGATTGGCGACCTCGGGCGTGCTGGCCTGCACCACGGTGGACGTCGCTTGCACCGTAACTACGGTGGAGATACCCCCCGCCCGAAGGGTGGGATTTACCGTGGCCACCGTTCCAGGATGCAACTCAATGCCGGTTTGGGAATAAGTGTTGAATCCCTGTTTGGTGACGCTTACCGTGTAAATAGCAATGGGAAGTTCCGGGACAACAAACGCGCCTTCGGCATTGGTCTTGGTCGTTGCCTTGACGCCGGTGTTTTGGTTCAGTACGTCGATTGCAGCATCCGGTACCACCGCCCCGCTCGCGTCGGTTACCGTTCCCATGATCGTTGCCATTGATGCCTCTTGAGCGCCGCAGCGTGGGGCCAAGAGGACGACGCCCAAAAGGCAACATAAACTAATCCCAAAAACTCTCACAAAGCTATCTCGTAACATAAAGATTCTCCTTCTCTGTAGAGTCATTCGACTGAAATTTAGATCGTCATAGGATCCGCAATTTCATTTTCTTTGCCTTTTTCCCCTAGCGGTTTTCCGAACCAGTACCCGACGCAAATAACAGCCAGGCTTCAATTGCATTAATCGTGAAGTTCGAGCCGGCCCAGTGGGTTGCGCCCCCGGTCTGCGGATTTTACCCGCTCGCTTGAGCCCCCGGGGCCATCACCATCAAACCGTCGATACTCTGCTGCTGGAGTGGCATGTCCAATATCTGGCGCGCGCTGATTTTCTCGCCAATTTCCGCCCCTTCGGTATTCACCAGCGGAGCCTTGGCCGTTACGATGATCTCCTGCTGCACATTACCGACCTGGAGTTGGATATCCACGCGCACGGTTTGCGATGCAAGAACTTGCACGCCCGCGACGTGATAAGTCTGGAAGCCGGTCTTGGTAATGGTAATGTCATAAATGCCCGCCTGAAGGTCCGGAACCGAATAAGTCCCCGAGCTATCGGCAGTGCGTTGCAGGGAAATGCCGGTACTAACATTGGTGATCTTCACCTGCACATTGGGAACTACCGCGCCGGATGGATCCGTCACTTGACCTACAACGGAACCCGTAATGAGCTGCGCAAGGCTTACGGAAGCGGCCAGCGCCAGCATCACAGGAAGAGTAAGCATCTGTCTTTGTATGCTTCTACGCATGACATCTTCTCCCTTCGCAGAGTTTTCGCCAAAAGTGTGTGCTCGTTAATCACTCCAGCCACAAAAAGATGAACTGAACCAGGATTTCCATTTTGAGATCCCGGCCACGCATACTGCGACATCCACTGTGGCGTTGAAACCGCTTTCTTCTGCTGAAAGATTGTACGTGCCCGGAGCAAGCTCCGGGAAAGAGTAATTGCCCGCCGCGTCGTCGGATGATTCCGAAACTGCTAAGCCGACCGCTTCCGACGCCGTGTATCATAGCTCTCTCCTTACTCGCGCAAAGCCGGCTCCAAAGTGCTGAAATCAAACAACGCCTCGAAGCGAGTAACATACCGTTTCACTTCTAAGGAATTTGGGGGCGCATTGTATGCGTGGTTGACTGGTCTGTCAAGCAGAAAATAATGAAATTACAACAATCAAGGAACTTCCTATCTCACTATGGCAGCCAAAAATGGAGGAATATAAAAAATGAAGGAATTTTCTATTTTGCCTTGACAGCCAGAAACGAAGGACACCAGTAGGGCTGCAGGAATGTTCCCATGATCCTGCCACCCTACGCCGCACCTGGGAGAGCGTGAAGCAGATCATGGGCGCCGGCGCTCTGGACCCACTCACCAAGGAGATGATTTACCTGGCCGTGAGCGTCACCAATCAGTGCGGGTATTGCACCGCCTCGCACACCGCCGCCCGCAAAGCCGGGATGACCGATTCCATGTTTGCGGAACTCATGGCCGTGGTCGGGTTGGCCAACCAAACCAACCGCCTGGCCAGTGGCTACCAAGTGGACATTGACGAGCAGTTCAAGACGTAGCCCCAGTGGAGATAAAACGCGCATTCCAGTCCCACCGTAATGTCCCTCACTATAGTTTGGAAGCACATCTTGCCAAAATTTGGTATATATGAATACGCTTGCATGGGAGACGAGGCCCAATTTGTTGTATTTTTCCACTCAATTGTGGTCCCGAGCCATGCTCACCCACTTTTGCAGTGGTTTTCGGCGTAGGAAAGGCGCTTCATGAAACATGTCAGCACCAAGAACGAACGCGATCGGCTGATGATCGAGGCTCTGATTTTTAAATACGGCCAGCTCTCGCGGGCAGAGATCCACGAATTGACCGACGTGCAACGCAGTGAAATTTCCCGGTTGGTCCGCGAGCTGCTCTCAGAGGGCTGCCTCTTGCCGGCAGGGCGCGCGGACAATCCCATGGGGCGAAAGCAAGTGCTGCTTCGGCTGAACGAAGAGTTTCGGTTTATCTTGGCGGTCGGGTTTGACGATGAGAATGCCTTGGCGGCCACTCTGGATCTTCATCTGCACATGCGGTCCAGCGTGAGTGAGCCCGCCTTGCTGGATCAGGGAAAGGACGGCCTGACTCGCCAACTTCTTGCTCTCGCCCACCAGGCCCTATCGAAGGCGGGCATTGACCCCAAATCGCTGGTAGGGATCGGGGTGGCCGGTTCGGGTCTGGTCAATAGCCGCGACGGAGTCATGGTGATGTCTTCAACGGTGGAGTTCTGCCAGGACTTCCGCCTCCAGGAGATTTTTGAAAAAGAATTTGGCCTTCCCACGGCGGTTGAGAACATCGCGCGAGCTAAGACCGTGGCGGAGCGAGGGCAGGGCACAGGGGAATTGGCCCAGGACATGATCTACGTCGAATACGAGCGGACCGGCATCGGAGCCGGAATCGTTATCAATGGCAGGCTTTTCTACGGAGCAGGTTATGCGGCGGGCGAGTTCGGTCACACGCACATGATCGAGGATGGCCCCGCCTGCAAGTGCGGTAGCTTTGGCTGCCTGGAAGCCATTGCCGGAGCCGCGGCGTTACAATCACGCGTCCGCAAGGCGATTGCCGAAGGAGGGACTTCCTCTGCCCTTGCCTTGGCGGAGGGCGACCCCAACAAGATTACCGGTTGGACCGTCCTCCAGGCCGCCGGCCAGGGAGATAAGATCTGTGCGGCGATTGTCGAGCAGGCGGGTAACTATCTGGGCGTGGGGCTGGCCAATCTTGTGAACCTGTTCAACCCCGCCGTGATCGTGATCGACAAACGACTCAGTTTGGCCGGGCCGGGTTTGCTGGATCAGCTCACACGGGTCATCCAACGGAAGGCGCTGAACTACTCGGCCAAGGGCTTAACCGTGCGATTTGGGAGCTTGGGGAACGAAGCAAGCCTCTTGGGAGCAGGCCGGGTGGCGTTCGAGAACCACTTTGAGATTCCCGCCCTGAAGCTTCCACGCTTCATGATCGAGACGGTCAAAGTCCCCCGCCGTAAAAACCCCACGGCTCGGACCGCCGCCTAAGAGCAGAAGGCAGTCATCAGTTTTCAGTCGTCAGTAAAAGCGACCCGGGCCTTAGGCTGTTGCTGAGAACTGATGACTGATGACTGACAACTGCTTACTGTCTACTGTCCTAACCCGGCCGGCTTCTCTCCAAAGTGCCGCCAGTGGTGTTCAATCGCCTCCAGGGTGCGGCCCTTGGTCTCCGGAACAAAGACGTAACAAAAAATGAAGGCCGCCACACAGAGGCAAGCGTAAATCCAGAATGTTTTCGCCGGCCCGGCGTGGTTGAGGAGCGATAAGAATGTTCCCGCCACAATCCAGTTTGATCCCCAAACTGACAGGGCTGCCAGCGACATGGCTTTGCCGCGAATTTTGGTGGGGTAAATCTCCGAGATCAGCAACCACATGACCGGGCCCAGGCCGATGCCAAAGGAAATGATGTAGGCGATGACCTCGTAAAACACCACGATACTCCCTGCCTTGTGGTAAAACGCGACGCCTATCAACGTCAAGGCCACCGCCATTCCGGCCGTGCTCAGCAGGAGCAAAAACCGCCGGCCGAGGCGGTCGACCAGTACCATGGAAACCACCGTAATGAGGACGTTGGCCACCCCAATGATTGCCGCGGCCAAGATGGCAGCCTTCGCCGAGGGATAACCCGACATGCGCAGGATGGCGGGCGAATAATAAATGATCGTATTGATGCCGGTGATCTGTTGAAAGATAGCAAGACCTATTCCTACTAATACCGCCACGCGGAATCCCGGCTGAAACAGAATGCCAAACCCCTCCGGCTCCTCTTGCAAGGCGCCTTCCACCTCCGCCAACTCCGCTTCCGCCTCATCGCCTCGGCCCAGGCGGCGGAAATTCTCGAGCGCCCGATCGCGAAATCCTTTGCGCGCCAGCCACCGCGGACTTTCCGGCAGAAAGATCATGCCGATCAACAAGACGATGGCAGGAAACACCGCGCTCGCGAACATCCATCGCCAACTCTCGGAAGCAGCAAAGTAGTAATCAACGAAGTAAGCCACGCCGATGCCGATGGTAATGGCGAGTTGATTGAGCGAAACCAGCGCGCCGCGAATCCGCGCCGGCGACATCTCCGCAATGTAGAGCGGCACCGCCAGCGACGCCATTCCGATGCACGCGCCGACAAGGAAGCGCGCTATCGAAAATGAGACCAGTCCGACGGCCAGCCCCGTCAGGATTGAAAACAGGCCGAATCCCAAGGCCGTCACCAGCAGCATCCAGCGACGCCCCCAACGATCCGTACAGTAACCCGCCGAGGCCGATCCCAACAGCGCCCCCGCCAGTGCGATCCCTACGGCGAATTCCAGTTGTACGTCCGAAAGGTGGAAGTCCGTGCGCAGGAAAAGCATCGCGCCGGAAATCACGCTAGTGTCAAACCCAAACAGCAACCCTCCCAGGGCCGCGACCACGGCCGTGAGCACAACGGTCGCGCGGCCGGGAGCAGAACCTTGCGCGGATGAGGCCTTAGTTCCAGTGCCTAGTGATGAGTGTTGTTCCATTGAATCCCCTGAAAGCAATCAAATCGCCCGGATGAATTCCCATGCACATCCATCTGGCGCGAGGAGTTTACCGGAAAAATCTCCGGAGCGTTGCTTGCATGCGCGGCGGTCGCGCCAGCAAGGATGCAAATGCTCCGCATGATGGGGAGATGGCGGGGGGGTATAGGCGCTAGGATAAGGACCGTCGGCAGCCAGCCCGCGTAGCGGGTGAGGTCATTTAGCCCACGGCGAGCCAGCCGTGGGATGCTGACGGCATTCCAGATTCGTCAGCCCCGGTAGGGGCGGCGTCCGGGCATCGTCGGGCAATAACATGGCGCGCGGGCCGTCGCGGGCCTCGCTTCAAGCTATGACCAGATGTCGCCCCTTACGGGGCTCAGGACTCCTTCTGCTGCGTTCTTTCCCACGGCTGGCTCGCCGTGGGCCAAATGACAACGCCCGCTTCGCGGGCTTTCGGGCACTGCTGATTGTTATTCTAGCACCTATAAGATGAGAGGGCCGGGGTTCACGCACCCACCTCGATTGGGCGAGGTCCACGGGATTTCCTGCCCTCGGTACTTTTTTCATACTACAATGATTTTTCGTATGGAATTTACCTTTCGCCCTACGCGGGATGTGCGAAATAAGTGCTTACGGGAGTTGTAGGGGTATGGCTTGCCGTACCCTCTTGATTCGGTCGGGCGATAAAAATGCAGAGGGTACGGCAAGCCGTACCCCTACAATCGATGTCCAAAATGCTTGAGCACTCGATTGGAGGCCAGAAACATGCGCAAACGAGCCACGCTCTATCTCATGATGACACTGGCGCTGTCCCTCTCCGCGCGCGCTAGTTCGAACCGTGAAGACGACCTCCACCGCATCGATGATTCCGCCCAGATCTTTCAGGAAATCATGGGCGCCCCAGACAAGGCCATTCCCCGGGACCTGTTGGAATCGGCGATGTGCATTGCCATCATTCCTGCGGAAAAGAAATTTGCCTTCGTGGTCGGCGGGAACTACGGAAAGGGTTTGGTGACCTGCCGCGCCCCCAAAAGCTGGAGCGCGCCGGTGTTCTTGACCGTGAGCGGCGGGAGTTTCGGTTTCCAGATTGGCGGCTCCTCGACGGATCTCGTCCTGGTATTCCGCGGGCGCCGGGGATTGCAAAAGCTTTTGAGCGACAAATTCAAAATCGGCGGCGACGCCTCCGCCGCAGCGGGGCCGGTGGGGAGGAGCGCGGCGGCCGGTACAGATATTGAATTGCACGCCGAAATCCTCACCTACTCGCGCAGCCGGGGAGCCTTTGCCGGGATCAGTCTAAGCGGCGCCGTCGTGCAGCCGGATGATAGCGGCAACCAGGCCTTGTATGGCCCCACTGCAAACAGGGAAAATATCCTCGACGGAAAGGTGGCCATTCCGGCAGACGCCATGGTTTTGGTGCAGGCAGTCAGCAAAGCAACTCGCACGCCGGTCCCCACCAGCCCCCCGTAACCGGCAGAGTCATGTGAGGTGCGCCGGAAATCGTGGGGGGAAAATTACAAGAGAGTGGGGAGCGGATTTTTCACTTCAATCCTTCGATGATCCGTTGGAAGGCCACCGTTCCGGGATCGTCCTTGCCAACACTCTTCTCACCAAAAATGCGGGCGCGCCCTTGGCGTGCGGGTTGATTGCGGAAGCGATCGAGACATTCGCGAACAGCTTGGTCGGCGGCTGCAACCAGCGCGGCGGGGTCGTCGATTCCCTCGGTGGCAGCGCGCACCGCCTCCAACGCGTCGAGCATGGTTTTCTCTCCCAATTTTCCCCCGCTGCGCTGCGCCATCGCCTGCAAGGCACTCGCAAGCAACGGCGAGACTTCCGACCAGGGAACCGCCGTCCGTCCCTTCGTAGCTTTCGCCGCGCTCATCAACCCCGTCGCCAGCAGAGTGCCGTACGTTGAGCCCGAAAGCTTGGTGAAAGCTTGCGCACACTTCAGCAGCGCCATGCCCATGTCATCGGGAAGATGGGGTAACTCGGACGCCACGGCCCGGGCGCCGCGCACCATGGTGACACCCAAGTCGCCGTCGCCAAGTTGCGCATCGAGCGCGTTCAACTCGTCAGAGCATGATTCCATTTTGGCGGCGATGCGCGTCAGCGCTCCGCGCAGGACGGCGGTGGTGATTGCAGCAGGCATGTGAGTTCCTCATCAATTTTGATGGAAGAGGACATCCTCGAAATTCTCAGCGAACGGTAAGAAAGGGGCAATCGCAGGGAGCCTTCAGCAGGGCTTCCAACTCCGCATCGAGCTTGCAGAACGTTAGCGACATGCCGGCCATTTCCATGGAGGTGGCGTAACGGCCCACCAGCGGCATGATGATTTCAACGCCCAGGCCGGTGAGCTTTCGGGCCACATAGCGGTACACGATGTAAAGCTCTTCCGGCGGTGTCGCGCCTAAGCTGTTCACCAATAACGAAACACGATCTTCGGATTGCAAGGGCATGTCAGCCAGCAGAAGCGAGAGCATTTCTTCCGCGATGGCGTCGGCGGGCCGCATGGGCCCGCGGCGCACCCCCGGCTCGCCATGAATCCCCATGCCGATTTCCATTTCCGTCTCGCTGATTTCAAAAGTTGGACGGCCCACCGCCGGCACCGTACAGGGCGTCAGCGCTACGCCCACCGAGCGGCAGGCGTCCGCGGCTTTCTGGGCAACGGCAGTCACCTCGTCGAGCGTCGCGCGTTGGTCAGCATTGGCGCCCGCGATTTTGTAAGCG